>JAOAPL010000408.1 GCA_025462925.1 Acidobacteriaceae bacterium | reverse complement strand
GCCTTATGTGGCACAGAGGATGGGCTAATGGCAGGCGATCAGAACCTGGTACAGACATCGCGAGGATCGGTAGCAGTGCGGGCGGCGGAAGCACTGTTGCGCACACTAGGCGGATGCACGGTTTGGGTGAGAGTGCCGATTGGCCTTTCGACACCGAATGATGTGGCGCAGTTGGGGCTTGCAGCGAGCGGGACAGAAGACATTGCGCTTTCACCGGTTGTTGCCCGTCATGCGCGCAACAGCAAAGGCAGCTTGAAAAAACTGGAGCTTCTGATCTCCGCCGCGAGCCTGGCACAGGCAAAAGAAATAAATGACGCGAACAGCGCGGAAGAGTTTTTCGATTCGGCGCTAGGGATCGTTTATTCCGGGAAGTTGTTGCGGGTGGAAAGCGTGTTAGTGGATGAATTTGGCGGAGTGCCATACCTGTACCGCGTGTCGGTGAGCGAGTAATCATGCAGAATATTAAGGATTCATTTTTCATAGCTGTCCGCGACCGACTTGCGACATTGAACCCGCAACGTACGGTGTCGATCCAGGGGGTGAGCCGTCCGGCGATCCTGGTGATCGAGAACGAGATCTCGGCCGCTGCGCCGGCGAGAGGCAGATGTGTTCTACCTGCACTGGGGGCTGTCGGCAGCTGCTTCGGGCACGGAACGACTGGAAAAGCCGTTGATCAAAATCAGTTGCGAAGTCTTCTATCTCACGCTGGGGAGCGACGATCTGAGCAGCCAGGACCGCGGTCGCGCGCTGACGACACTGGATCGCGAACTGCTGTCCATAACTCTTCCAGCGAGGTCGGCATTGAAGGACTTCACGCAATCACCGGCACAAGACCTTGGATCGACAGTGTTTTGGACAAGGCCGGTGCTGGGGGAGATCGTTCAAGATGGCCGCCGATTGATGCGAACCGCGAAACTGGACGCTTTCAGTTTTGCCGAGGTGAATCTCTGATGACGGTCCTGTATTCGCAACGAGGCGCGATGCATCCGGTAACACGCCGGATGAGGGCATACTTTGCCCCGGTGAATCGCGCAACGACGACGCCGAGCATCTTCGATGCCGCACAGAGCGGAAACTTTGAGTTAGACAGCCCGCCGCAGCCGTGGATCGATTCGGGATGGATCACAAACTTCGAGCGCACGGCGGGGACTGCGATCGAAGCAGTGCGTTCGGGTGCAAGAGGAACGGCACAGCAACAATTCCGGGCCAAAGCACAGGCAAGTGTGGGATTCGATTTCCGCGAGTGGGGCAAATTGCAAATGGCGATCTCATCGGGCTCGCAACATATCAATCTGCTTGCCGAGCAAAGCAATGCGAGTCCAGCGGCGTCCGGAGGCGCGGCAATCCTGGCAGTTGCAACGTCCGCGGGATCGACAGCGAGCGAGCTATCCATCGGACTGGGAGCGGTGAATGGTTTCAACGCAGGCGATTTAGTAGCTGTGGATGTGGATTACGCGCAAGAGACGGGATATGTCGGCGCGGGCATTCCGGGAGCGTTCGTGAAGAATGCCGCAGACGTGCTGTTCGATCCGAATTACGTTCGTCGAGTGACGTTCAACATCGGGCGAGTCGCAGCAAAAACGCAATCTACATTGCAACTGGCGCAACCGTTGCTGGCGGGAGTGCCGGCATCGAATGCTTCGGTCCAGAAGGTGATCGGATTTGTCGATCGCGAAGGCGGATCGTTCTTTCAGGAGTGGTCGGGACTGTTTGTCGCGGATTCGGAGACGGGCGCAAGAGTCTATTACTACTATCCGCGATTGCAACCGGCGAGCGCAGCGCAGGAGAAAGGCGCCGATATAGCCGGGGCATTCGATGGATGGTCATTGCGGACCAAGCTGATCGCATTGCCGACAAAAGATGCGATCGACAACGAACAGGTGCTTTGCTATCGGTCGTATGTACCCGCGCAAACGGCAGCCGTGTACTAGACGTGTGTCTTCTTCCAACTGAGTAAATCCAAAAAATATGATCCTGACAATCGATAACCATGACGGCGCAGGCGCGCGCGATTACACTGCCGCGCTCGAAAGCGAGCGACTTCCGAAGATCGTCCGCAAGCTGAATCGGCCGGCTAAAGCGCAGCTGAGCTTAATATCGGACGATCCGCAATTCGTGGTACCAGCGGCCGGCGGACGTATCAAGGTTTCCCGCGCAGACGGTTACGCCTATTTCACCGGATATCTGACGTCCGAGCCTGAGTTCGAGTATCTAGGTTGGGGCCAGCACGGGCCGGTGTATCGCTATCTGCTCGATGCGACAGGCGACGAGTGGCTGTTGGACCGGAAGAGAATGTTGCAGAGGCCGACGCTAACTTCGCGAACCGTGGGTGCCGCGCTGAAACAGATCACCGAAGACATATTGCCCGGTGCCTTTGATAGCACGCAGGTTCAAAAATCTGGAATCGCAGCCCGTGTTCAGTGTGAGTTCGCAATTGAGTTGGTCAGAGCACGCTGCGGAGTTGGCGTTGCGGTCGCGCTCTGTTTACCGCGCCCATGATGGAACCCTCAGTCTGAAACCTCTCGGTGGTGTCACTCATATCTTGAATGAAGCTGACGAGAGCACATGCCTGGAACATCTGAAACTGAATGCGCCGGATGCATTGCTGAACGATGTAACTCTGCTCGGGCAAGTAGAGCCGCGCGCGTATGTAAAGAATTATTTCCTGGGTGACGGTCTCAGTTCCGGATTCGTTCTTTCCCATACGCCGTTCGTCAGACGAGTTGGCTTCATCTTCGAGGAAGAATTCAAGAATGGCGTTTTCGACCCATCGCTATGGGTGAAGAGCGATCCGGCGTCAGCGATCAGCGTGGT
The DNA here is from genome assembly GCA_025462925.1 of Acidobacteriaceae bacterium. Taxonomy (GTDB): domain Bacteria; phylum Acidobacteriota; class Terriglobia; order Terriglobales; family Acidobacteriaceae; genus JAICLA01. The sequence goes on along the minus strand of JAOAPL010000408.1, from coordinate 15,272 downwards.
TGCAGGCAAGCTGCAGATCCAGGGTGGCAACGGGAATGATGGCCAGACGCTACTGCAATTTGTAGAACAAGTCCAACTTGGCGGCGCAATCAGGTTGCAGCATGGCGAAGTGGAATTCAGCGCGGCAACAAACGCGGTGCTCGGAGGCTTGTATTCCGGCCCGGTGCAGCAGGGAAATTGTTTGGCGGGATTTCGGATATCGGCGGCGGGAGTTGGGTCTTCGATTCAAGCCGTGATGAATGGAAGTTTGACTGGAGCGGTGATATCAACCGCCGCGGGGCATCGGTATGCGCTGACAACGAGGGTGTACAGTGCGGAACCATATCGAGCTCAGCAGCTGTTCCATTCGTCCGCCCACCCAGCGGCAAGCGGTCGCGGCGGCGGCGCGGTGGTTTCGCAATTGAGGATAGTGCTGGAATTGCACGAGATCGACCCGGCAAATCCGGGGACACTGGCTGCGGTATCGACGGTCCTTTACGACGGCGTAGTGAACAGCGGTCCAAGCTATTGCTCGTATGCGCTGGCGAATGCTCTTGATGCGCATTGCGCCATTTCATTCGCGTCCATGACGCGCGGCGTAGATGCGGAGGTGCGGAGCACGGTTCCCGGATTTTCCGCGAAGACGCGGCTTGCGGGCAATGTGGCAGAGGGCGCGGAATGCACGATCACGCAAGGGGGCAAGCTCTTGTTCTTCTCGCCCTATGTTCCGGTATCGAACGAATCGATCATCGTGAAATACAGAAGCGCGGGCCGGGCACTGGCGCGCGTGGTGGACGCAAGCAGCATTGCCGCTCAAACTCGCGAAGGAGATGACGGCGTGAGAGCGGCCGTCCGGCGAGTTGCGCAGCCGGCAGCGCGGACTTCTTCCGATTGTGAAAATGCTGCAAGCGCCGTTCTGGATGACAGCACGCAGCAGGCATGGGCGGGCGAGTACGAGTGCCTGAACGACTTGTGGCCCGGTGGTCCGAATGTCGATCCACTGCCTGGAGAGACAATTTCGGTTACTGCGCCAGATCGAAACGCGAATTTCAGCGCAACGATAAAACAGGTCGCGGTCGAAATATTGGATATTTTTGACGAACGTTGCCGCTACAAAGTCTCCTTCGCAAATGATGCAGCAGAGACGAATTCATTCGAGTTCCAGCAGGGCAGTGTGCGTGACCTAGTGGACCCGGTGATCCCGGGAACAAGTTGCATCGCGAATATGCCAGATGCGGAGATCACGTCGATCACATCGACCACAGTGGTGATCGATGCGGGGGTTGCTCCTCCTGCCGGCGGTGGCATAGAGGTGCGGAGAAGCGACGGCAGCTGGGACCCAGACAGCGATCGCAATCTGGTCGGGCGTTTTAGCAGCCAGTCATTTACTGTGCCCAGACTCGCGCGTGTGCAGACTTACTATCTGAAGCAATTCGATGGCAGCACGCCGCGGAAGTATTCGCGGTTCTCAACCGTGCTGTATGTCGATTACCCGTTTTGAAAGATGCAAGAGAGGTAGCAATGACGGATTTTGAGCAGAGGGTCTTGGCGGATCTATCGACGCTTAAGACGGAGATGAGGGCGCTGCTAGGAAACGGGCAGCCGGGTCGGCTGCGGCAGATGGAGCAGCGCGTAGAGAAGCATGAGGCGATGGTGCAGCGAGCCATTGGAATTGCGGGGTTGGCGGGAACAGCGCTGACGCTGGTGCATTTGGGGATCGATTACTTGCGGATCAGACACTGAAACAAAAATAAACGGAGGAAGAGATGAATTTTTTGGCAAAGTTGTTACGGGGGGTTGCTTTCATTCCGGCAGTAGTGCACGGAATAGAGGCTTTGTTTGGCGGAAAGAGCGGCGCAGACAAAAAAGAAGCGGCGATGTCTTTCATCGGAGCGGCGCTGTCGATCACAGAAGCTGTCTCGAGCAAGGATATTGTGGATGACGGAAAATTCAAAGATGGACTGAGCAAAGTTATTGACGGAGTGGTCCAGTGCTTGAACGCGAGCGCGTGGGCTGTGAAGTAATCGAGAAAGTAACGCAGACAAAGATTGGATTGGAAGAGTTCTTGTAGTAGTTTTTTATTCGCATGAGCACAGACTCTTCCAATCCATTCATGGCTGAAGCGATTGCGTTATCGCTTAAGAACGTCCGCGAAGGTAGCGGCGGGCCATTTGCAGCGGTGATCGTAAAAAATGGCCGGATCATTGCGCGCGGCGTGAATCGCGTGACGTCGACCAACGATCCCACGGCTCACGCGGAGGTAGTGGCGATACGCGAGGCATGCGCGGCACTCAAAAGTTTCCAGCTGACGGGATGCGAGATCTATTCGAGTTGTGAGCCGTGTCCGATGTGCCTGGCTGCGATCTACTGGGCAAGACCCAGCAAAGTCTTTTTTGGGAACTCCAAGGAGGATGCGGCAGCGGTCGGTTTTGACGATTCTTTTATTTACAAAGAGATCGCACTGGCGGGCGAACGACGAAAAATTCCCCTGGTGCAGCTCATGCGAGGGGAAGCAATGCGCGCATTTGAAGAGTGGGCGAAGAGTCCGATGAAGGTCGAGTACTAGCTCGGCTCAGCCGCCGATGTGAACCATGCTGCGCGACGGCTTTTGAAAGTCCGGTTCGCCGATATGATGTCGAGCTTCCTTCTGCTGCACGACTTTTTCGATGTAGGCAGCCATGTCAGCATCGGAGCCGCGTTTCATCACTCCATATAAATCATGATCGACTTGAGAAAAAAGGCAGGTGCGAATCTTGCCATCTGAGGTGATGCGAATGCGGCTGCAATGTCCGCAGAAGGGATGCGAGACGGGAGCGATGATGCCGATCTCGCCGATGCCGTCTTCGAAAATATATCGCCGGGCGGTCTCGCTTGAAGCATGAGCGATCTCTTTGAGCGGCATGAACTGACTCATGCGCTGAAGAATCTCATCCAGGGGGACCACGATCTCCGGCGACCACACTCGATCTTCTTCCAATGGCATAAACTCGATGAAGCGCACCACGACGCCTTCGTCGCGCGCGAACTTTCCGAATTCCACGATTTGATCTTCATTGAAGCCGCGCAGCAAAACGCAATTCACTTTTACTGGATCTAAACCTGCACGACGGGCAGCGCGAATGCCGGCGGTCACGTTTTGATATCCATTCTCCACGCGAGTGATACGCGCGAATTTGGCGGGATCGACTGCGTCCATGCTGACGGTCACGCGTTTCAATCCCGCGTCTTTGAGGGGTTGCGCAAGATCAGCGAGCAGATGGCCATTTGTGGTGATTGCTGTGTCGAGAGAATTGCCGTCAACCGTGCGAAGCAGGCTGAGTTCGCGAACGAAATCGACAACACCCTTCCGTAACAGCGGCTCCCCGCCGGTGATCCGCACCTTTTCAATCCCCATGCTAACGAGAACTCGAACCATGCGAAGGTAGTCGGCCATGGGTAGATCCGCATACTGGGCGCCTTCATTTCCCGTCCGGCAATAGACGCACTTGTAGTTGCAGCGGTCAGTGATGGAGACGCGCAGATCAGTGATCGCACGGCCGAATTTGTCGGTGAGTCGCATTGTTCAATTGTTGTGAGATGTGTTTGCGAGAGGAAAGGAAGTAAATCCCGCAGCGCGCGGAATAGCGCTTGCGAGTGAGGCCCCTTTCCAATGCGCAGATGACATCTGCACGGGAGGCGCGAGCGTTTCCACTCGAACCCTCGTCCGACGAATCAATGTCGGACTCGCCGCCATTTCCAGAGTATTCCCACAGGGAAGGGCGGTCGGACACCTGCTGCCATTATAATCCTTGTACTTCATTCCAATCTTTATCTGAATCTGGGAGACGTGCAATGCGGAATCTCGCGCGGGGGTTTGTTGTTGTTTTGATCGCAATCGTAATATCTGGCCGGCAACCTGCAAGTGCCTGGGGGCAGGAAGGACATACGTGGATCAACGAAGTTGCCGCGATGAAGCTGCCGAAATCCATGCCGATTTTTCTGCACAAGGCCGCCGACAGGCTGGGATATCTTGGGCCGGAGCCCGATCGGTGGCGCAACCAGAACGGCGAGCCCGAGTTGAAATATTCGCAAGAAGCCGATCACTTCATCGATATTGAGCGCTGGCCGGCCGAGTTCGGCGATTTTCCTGCGGGCCGCTACGGTTTCATGAAGAAGCTCTATGAGAAGCGGGCATCGATGCTGGCTGCTGGTGTGCCGCAAAAAGAGGCCGACGAACTGCTTCCGGACAAAGTTGGTTTCCAGCCGTACATCACGATGGAAGTGTATGAGCGAATGAAGGTAGCGTTCCGCGAATATCGTCATGCGCTGGCAGACAAAGACAAGAAGAAGGCCGCGGGCATCGAGAACAACATTATTCTGTACGCCGGATGGCTGGGACATTACGTGGCAGATGGATCGCAGCCGCTGCATGTCAGCGTGAAATACGACGGATGGGTGGGAGATAACCCGAATGGATATGTCACGAAACACGGCATCCACTCTGATTTCGAGACTCGCTTCGTCAAAGAGAATCTCACATTGAAGGACTTCGCACCGCTGGTGCATGAGCCGGTGCAACTGAAGAATCCGCGGCAGGATTACGTTGCGTATCTCAAAGAGTCGAACAGTTTGGTCGAGCCACTATACAAGATTGAGAAAGCAGGCGGATTCGCAGGCAAAGGCTCAGCGGAAGGACGAGAGTTCGCGAACAAACGCCTTGCAGCCGGAGCGCAGATGCTGGCTAATCTCTGGTACACGGCATGGATGGAGAGCGCAGTTGACCCTCCGGATCCGTATGCGGAAAAGAAGGCGGCTGCTGCCGCTGCTACGAAAAAAACTCAGTAATCACATGCCATCGTAATTCGGCCCGCCACCACCCTCTGGTGGAACCCAGGTGATGATCTGGTAGGGATCCATGACGTCGCAGGTCTTGCAGTGCACGCAGTTTGAGGCATTGATGCGCAGCTGTTTGCCGCCGGGGACGTCTGCCGCATCTTCCATCTCATAAACGCTTGCCGGGCAAAAATTCTGGCAAGGATTGCCGAATTCAACGGTGCATCGCGTGGCGCAGATGTTCGTATCATGCACGACGAGATGTGATGGCTGATCTTCTTCGTGCTTTGTGCCGGAGTGATAGACATCAGTCAACTTGTCAAAGGTAAGCTTGCCATCGCCTTTTGCCGCTCCGAGCATGTGAGCGCGATCGTCGCCAACGGGAGAGAGCGTGTTCAAAGTCTGCATACGCTCGTGGCCGGGAACACTTGCATAACGTTCATGGAAGCCTCGTCCGCCGGTGATCTGCTGAAATGCGGTGTGCACCATTCCTTCCAACATGCCGTGCTCAAAGCCCTGATGGAAATTTCGCACCTGCCAAAGCTCATCCTTAATCCAGCTGTTGTCCACTCGCGTTTGATAGGTGCGAAGTTGCTGGCTGGAGAAGTCGTCCTTCGTCATCGCTTCCAATGCAGTTTCCGCAGCGAGCATCCCACTCTTGATCGCCAGGTGAATTCCCTTCAATCGCTGTGAGTTGAGGAATCCGGCGGAGTCGCCGAGTATCATCCAACCATCGCCCGCGACCGGAGGAATCGCAAACCACCCGCCATAGGGAAGGGATTTCGCGCCGTAGCGGATCATCTTTCCGCCCTCCAGCAGGTGCGCAACGAATGGATGCTTCTTGAATTCCTGCAAGACTTTCTGCGGATCGATTCGGGGGTCGTGATAATCGAGCCCGGTGACGAAGCCTAACGAAACGATGTTGTCCTTTGAGCCGTAGATCCATGCGCCGCCGTATTCCTGTGTGGTGAGCGGATATCCCATGGTGTAAATGACTTCGCCCTTGGCAATGCGTCCGCTGGGAACTTCCCACAATTCCTTCACACCAACGCCGTACGTTTGCGGGTTGCGGTCGTGGTCAAGATTGAAGCGCGCGACAAGTTGCTTGGTGAGCGATCCCCGGCTGCCTTCGGCAAGGATCACGCATTTTGCTTTTAGGTCATATCCGGGTTCGAAATTCGATTTGGGATTGCCTTCTTTGTCGACACCCTTATCGTCCGTGCGAACGCCGATGACCCGATCACCTTCGATCAGCAACTCAGAGCCGGCGAATCCGTTGAAGACGGTGATCCCGGCAGCCTCGACCTTTTCTCCCATCCACTTCACAAATTTGTTGATCGAGATCACGTAATTGCCGTGGTCGCGCAAAGGTGGCGGCGTGATAGGCAATTTGAACTTACCTTTTTCGGTAAGGAAATAAACGGCTTCCTTAACGACTTCGGCGTCGATGGGCGCTTCCTTCTCAAAATCAGGCAGCAACTCGCGCATCGAACGTGGGTCAAGCAATGCACCGGAGAGCAGGTGCTGCGCTGTTTCGCGGGATTTTTCCAGAACGTAAATGTTCTCTTTGCTGAGCTGCGCGTCAGGATGTATGGCATTGTGGTCGTCAATCAATTGCGAGAGGCGTAAGGCGCAAGCCATGCCGGAGGGGCCACCGCCAATGATCACGACATCGGCTTCCATCTGCGGACGTTCAACGTTCGCGAGCGGCTTACGAAAATGAATCATTAGTCTCCCGTCGATTATGAGTCATTGCTGAGAAGCTCTTGAAGTAGTTGTTCGCCTTGCGGCCATGGCCCGAAGCCGGCGTCGGCATTGATGTGACCTCCCTTGCCGATGTTCACGAAGCGGCTTCCCCAAGATTCCGCGAAATACATTGCGCGTTCCACGCTGAGCCAAGGGTCGTCATTGCTTGCGACGACGATAGTTGGGAATGGCAGCTTTGCGAGGTTTATCGGTCGAAATCCCTGCGCGGCTTCTGGGTACCCTTTGCGTTCTGAATCGGCCGGTGCTACCAGAAGCGCTCCGCCGACTGCCTTTCTGCCGTTCTGAGCCCAGTGTGCGACCGCAATACATCCTGCGCTATGAGCGGCCAGAAATACTGGTATGTCACCGGCCACGGCCACGGCTGCATCGATGTTCGCAATCCAGTCTGCACACCGAGGAGCAGTCCACTCGGCTTGTTCAATCCGGCGACAATTCAAAAGGCTCCGCTCCCACAAGCTTTGCCAATGCTTCGGGCCGGAGTTCCAGAGGCCGGGAACGGTCAATATCAGCGGCTCTTTCGCCACTTAGGCGCCCTTCGCCTTCTTCACTTCTTCTATCAGTGGCGGAACTATCTCGAATATGTTGCCAACTATTCCGAAGTCGGCGATCTCGAAGATTGGAGCTTCCGCGTCCTTATTGATAGCGATGATCGTGCGCGAGCCTTTCATCCCAACGATATGTTGAATGGCACCACTGATGCCGAGCGCAAGATACAGTTTTGGAGCGACCGTCTGGCCTGATGATCCCACCTGGCGATCCATTGGCAACCAGCCGGAATCGCAGATTGGACGCGACGCTGCAACCTCACCGCCCAGCGCGGTCGCTAATTGCTGCACCATTTCGATGTTCTTCTGCTCTTTGATCCCGCGACCGACCGAGACGATGATTTCAGCTTGCGTGAGATCGACCGCCTGCTTTGCTTCTTTGAAGATATCGAGTGGCTTGTTGCGTATTGCACTTGCGGACACATCGAGGTTAACTTTTTCGACCGGAGCCGGGGCCGTTCCCATCGCAACTTGATCTCCGCGAAAAGCGCCAGTCTGAAAAGTGGCGAAGAATGGAGGCTCGCCGGCGAATGAGACATCAGCGGCGAATTTGCCCTGAAACATCTGCCGGACGAAGATGAGTTTGGTGCCGTCTTTGCGATAGCCGGTTGCGTCAGATATCAGTGTCCGGTTCAGCGAAGTGGTGAGCTTTGGCGCGAAGTCGCGGACTTGATAGGTGTGCGGCATCAGCACGAGCATCGGCTTCTTTTCGCCGATAAACTGCTTGAGCGCTGAAGCGTAGGCATCCGGCGTGTAGTTCGCGCATGCCGCCGAATCCAGCGAATGGACTTTTGCCACTTTGGTCTTAGCGATCTCTGCGGCAATCTCATTCACAGACGGGCCGCTGCCGAGGACGGACGCTTCAAGCGTCCATCCGGTCTCAGCGGCGATTGCCTGCGCGCCGGTAAGGGTTTCATAGGAGACACGATTCAACTTGCCTTCGCGCTGCTCAACAACAACCAGGATCGTCTCAGCCATTATGCCTTTCGCTTCCCCGAAGCTCTCGCCAGGGAAGCGTAAGCCGGATGGCTATGCCGCATCCCTTCGATGTTCAACCTCAGTATTCTTACCCTTCTCAGGGTGCTCACAAACTTCGATGTCACGTCTCTCTCGGAAATGGCCCCAGATCATCAGCACGATGCCGCTGATGAAAAGAGTCCAAAACGACACCGTCACAAACCATCCCGTCCGGGTCGGGGGTGGAATCCAAATCCAAACTGCGATGGCGAAGATTGTCAGGAGCAAGCCGCCGAGTGACAATCCATGCCCAAGGTCGCCAGTTGGAATCTTTGGCTCCGGATCGTAAACCGTCATACCGCCCTCCATTCATTGAAACTCTCATTAATTTAGAGAGCGCCAGGAGGGATGTTAGTTATCCAAGCATCTGCTTTACAGCACTCGTACTTCGTTCTTGAGCTTTTCGACCAGCTTTTTCGCAACCTCAGCCGGAGCGCCGGTCAGCATCTCAGTCTTCTTTGTTTTTTGCGGGATGTAGAGCTTCTCAATCTTTTGCATGTTGTCGCCGAGTGCTGACTTGACCTCATCCATGGTGACTTTGCGCAAAGGCTTGTTCTTGGCCTGCTTGATGCCGATGAGTGTGGCGTATCGCAACTTGTTGATGCCGGACTGAATCGTCAGCACTGCGGGCAGAGGCATATCGACATGCTGGAAGAATCCGGCTTCCAGTTCGCGCTTCACCTTTATTCCGCCATCCGATTTTTCGATCTGCATGATGATTGTGGCGTGTGGCCATCCAAGGATCTCGGCGAGGACGACGCCGGTCTGCGCGTAGCCGTAGTCGTCAGATTGCAATCCTGTAAAAATCAAGTCAAAGTTTTCGTCTTTGACGGCAGCAGCGAATGCCTTGGCAGTGTTGAAGGCGTCCAGGCCGACGAATCCGGGATCTTCAAGATGAATGGCGCGGTCTGCACCTTTTGCCAGACCTTCACGCAACACTTGTTGGGAGCGGGCGGGGCCGGCAGTGATCACGACGACTTCACCGCCATGTTTCTCTTTTTGCCGCAGCGCCTCTTCGAGGGCATAGGCGTCCGGCTCGTTGACTTCATAGGAAACGTCCTCGCGAATCCACGTGCCAGATTCATTCAATTTCAGGGGCGCATCTTTCTGCGGCACCTGCTTCATGCAAACAAGAATCTTCATATTCACAGTCCAGATAAAAGGAGCACAGCCAAACGGGTAAGTATAAATGAATGGCGGCTCAGTGGACAGGCGAGCACGATTTTCATCTTGCGCAGAAAATAAAGAAGGGCTGCCTGTGAGCAGCCCTTATGCCGAAACGATTTCAGCGCCGTGGTGATTAACGCTTGGGGTGGACTTTCGCCGAGCCACTCGCGCTTGACTGCGAGGATCCGGTCAACTGTGTCTGGTTCTGCTGATTGCGTTCGAGCATCGAGGTTGCCGTGTCATTCTTAACGCGGCTCTCGGCGCGGTCGAGACCGTGAAGCTTCGCGTCGCCAGAGTTCGAGTTCTCAGCGGAGACGCTGGATCCCTTGCTTGTCGACTTCGCATCGGCGTTAGCTTCTCCGCTCCCCTTCGCATCTGTCGAGATCGATTTTCCAGCCGCATTTCCGTTTACGGAGTTCCCGAGATCGATTCCGCTGCTTGCAGATTTGCCGTTCTTGTTACTGCTGACCTTCGTGTCAGAAGATGTATCGGTTGAAGTCGAGACGGAGGTTGATTTCACGGCGTCGCGAACATCGCCCTTAGTGTCTTCGACTTTGCCTTTCGCCTTTGCGGTTTTCGTATTTGCCGCGTCAACCGTTGTGTCCGTGGTTTGCTTAGCTTTTCCTTTGGCTTTCTTCACAGTCTCGCCAGCATTTTCACGAGTCTTGTCCACACTACCCGCGGTCTTGGCGCTGCCGTTAAGGGCGGAGTCTGAGCCGAGGTCGAGACCGCTACGATTGCCCTGCATGGAACCATTAAGAGTGTGATCGATGCCCAATCCGCCGGCGAGTCCGCCACGATTTCCTTGAGCGTTGGCGCGGCCACCCAGTGTGCTGCCCAAAGCACCTCCGATCTGGGCAACGGCGGGAACGCTGACCAGGACTGCGCTGGCCGTTAACGTAAGAATCAACGAAGATACTTTGTTTTTCATTTGCTTGTCCTTTCAAACAATTAGTCTGCTTTGCATTCGCGATGGCGAGATTTGTTCGCGCCACCTGCCATTGAATGTGCAAACGCAATGCCAGCAGCAACTCTCACGTAAGTTGCTGAATCAATGGATTTTTGCGGAGGGGACTTGTCCGAAAGTAACGATGTAGGAATTACAGGATTAAGCAGGATTTGCGCGGATATTCAGGCGAGAGCATTACAAAAAAATTATTCCAAAAATGCGACCGATTGAACTCCGGCGATCTCAAAGCGTTTTCGACAACGCATGTTCTTACACATTAATAGGTCGTCTTTGCGGACCATGTAGGATTTGGCTTTGGCGAACTTGGCGCGATCGCGGTCGTCAGCGCGCGGAGGCAGCTGACGTTTTTTTGTGCGCACCAGCCAGTTGATCTCATAATCTCCGGGTTGCTGGCAGTGGGGACAATTCAGCGTATGCGGCTTTTTCTGTTCTTTTTCGTCGAAGAAATCACGTTCTTCCATCAGAATATCTCTCGATAACAACTGCGCAGTTAAATGTTCCAGCGCGCAATCGATTATTGCATAATCTTAATGCGGTTTCGTGAAAATGAAACTGCCTGAGGAAGTTTACGTTTTGGCACGAAAGAAGAAATCCAAGCCGTTCCGCGCGGTTACGGCGGTGAAAGCTGCCGCACGTGAGGTCGTCGGGACACCTCCGCCGACCCGGCGAGATCCCGATCTCACGAAAGAGACGCGTAAAAAACCCAAGCACAAGAAGACACTAGAGAGACTGCTTTCAGACCAGGAATAACGCAGTCCAAGAAATTCAGAGTAGAATCGCCCGCAGGACGGAGGAGATCGATGCCGAGACTATCGAACCACATGGTGACCACCGCGTTTGAGCTGGACAACTTTCGTACGACGAAGAACCTTGGCGTGGTGCGTGGCATCACGGTGCGCTCACGTTCGATCATCGGGACGATTGGCGCCAGTCTGCAGACTTTGGTTGGCGGCAACATTAGCCTGCTTACTGACCTCTGCGAGCGTGCCCGCAGCGAAGCTTTTGAGATCATGATCGAACACGCATCGCAATTGGGCGCGAATGCGATCATCGGCGCTCGTTACGACGCCACCGAAGTCATGCAGGGCGTGACCGAGGTGCTTGCCTACGGAACTGCAGTCGTTGTTGAACCCAAGCAGTAGATACGCCCATTTGCGCCAACTCGCGCTATGCCGTGCTAAGGCAATTTTCTTTGCTTGAATTCGAGCTCGCCTCCTGAATATTGAAGGTAAGCTAGGGCAATCACTTGAGCTGATCATCAGGTGATATTTGGGGCCCATCGGTGAATGTCGCGGTAAGAGGTTTCAGTTTTTTTCCTTTCGTATTGGTTCTGCTTCTTTCATCCGACTCCTTCGGCCAAACCCAAACTACGTTGGATTCTCTCAAGAGCAACAATACTTCCGCTTGCGGAGCCGCCAATTCGCCCAGCTATTGTCAGGCGCCGATGGTCGGCATGAGCGACTCCACCTCCGGAACTTACAACCTCGCGCCGGGGAACGTGAGCAAGCTCGATATACATTCCATGCTTTACCCGAACAACACGACAAGAGTCTTCGCGTACTTCGAGCCCTGGTTCTGCATGAACTCCGGTTCCACTGCGACCGGCACCGGACCGCTTTGCACCAGCCACATCCAGGTGGGCTACAACTCCAACGATTCGGCGACGGTCCACGGACAAATCAACGACATCAAAAGCCGCGGCTTCGACGGTCTGATCATGGACTCATACGGCCCCAACCTCAACTTCTACGACAGCGTCGCCCAAAAAATCCGCGACGATCTAAATGCAAGGTGCGGCGGTTCGTCTTGCCCAATGACGTTCGCGCTGATGGAAGATGACGGCGCATTCAAGTGGACGCAGTGTCCGAGAAATGGTGGCGGAGTAGATCAAACGTCGTGTATCACCACCGCCATTGAGAACGATCTGGACGACATGAACGCGAAATACTTCGGCGCGGCTTCTTATCTCAAGGTCGATCCCATCACGAAGAGACCGTCGAGCAGCGGGCGTCCGGTGATCTTTTACTTCTTCTGCGAAGAATGCTTTGTCAATCCCGTTCCCAACTGGGGACAGATCTGGGGCAATGTCCGCGCGCACGTTCAGCCGTATGCCAATGGCAACGGACTTTTCATCTTCCGCAATGCGCCGGGATTCACACACGTTGAAAGCGACGGCGCATTTGCCTGGGTCAACCGTTACGGCACTGACACCTCCGACCCGTTCGGACTGCTGTATCTCGACAACTTCTACGACACGTCCATCACCGGCACTAACATCAACCTGCTTACATGGGGCGGCGCATGGAAGGGTTTCGACGAAACCAACGCCGCGTGGAACCCGACTCCGCCGCGCATCTACGGACAGCAATGCGGCCAGACATGGATACAAACCTTCAGCCAGGTCACACACAATTCCAATTACGGTACTAACCGGCAGGTGCCGTTCATGGGAATCGTCACCTGGAACGATTACGAAGAAGGTACTGAGATCGAGACTGGCATCGACAACTGCTTGAGCCTGGCGGCATCGGTTTCCGGATCAACGCTTTCGTGGACACCAACTTTCTCCTCGCCGAATGGATCTGAATCGACGGTCAAGAACTACACAGTTTACGATTCGTCCGATGGCCAAAATCTCACCGCAATGACGACTGTCGCCTCGGGAACTCATTCCCTCGACCTGAACACCCTCAATCTCGCACCCGGAAATCACACGCTCTTCGTGCAGGCGGTAGGACTTCCATCGATCCAGAACCACATCACTGACCCGGTCGCCTACTCGTCGTCCGGATCGTCTGCTGCTTCTGTCTCGCCGATATCTCTGTCGTTCGCCGCCCAACTGGTGAACACTACCAGCGCTTCGCAAACAGTGACGCTGCGCAATACCGGGACCGCGGGGCTCAACGTATCCAGCATCACCACTTCGGGGAACTTCTCGCAAACCAATTCCTGCGGGACATTGCTCGCTGCCGCAGCGAGTTGTTCCATTCTGGTGAAGTTCACGCCGACGGGCCCGGGGACCAGAACCGGGACGCTGACGATCACCGACAATGCCGCCGGCCGTCCGCAAACGGTCTCGCTGACCGGCACGGGGACGACGGTACTGCTGTCAACGATCGGTCTGAGTTTCCCGACCCAGAAAACCGGTACCACCAGTGCCGCGCAATCGGTCACGGTCACGAACAAAGGCAGTGCCGCGCTGCACGTTTCCAGCGTGAGCATCAGCAGCTCCAGTTTCTCGCAGACGAACAATTGCGTCTCGGCTTCTAGCGGCGTTGCGCCGGGAGCGAGCTGTTCGATCTCCGTCCGCTTCAAGCCCACGGGCAAAGGAACAAAATCGGGCACACTTAGCATCTTCGACGATGGCGGCGCGAGTCCGCAGAAGGTCAGCCTGACGGGCACGGGCAGCCAAAAGTAAAAATCAGGCAGCCGACAATGTAAATCCTACGTAAACTACGCTTGGGACCCGCGCTAGTGCGACTTTTTCGCAACACGGTGTTGTAACCTAGAGGGGTCGCGTGGCGTTCTTGCCGCCGTATGCCCGTACATGACTTTTCTCAGAAGCACTCTCGCAACCTTCTTGGTCCTAATCGCCTGGGCATCCGTCTGTGAGGCGAGCAATGTAGCGCTCGATCTCAACAATGGTTACAGGCAGATGTATAACCTCGATTTTGTCGGAGCGCACCGGACCTTCACACAATGGGAGCAGCAATATCCGAATGATCCGGTGGGTCCAGTGTCACAGGCAGCGGCGGACCTGTTTGCGGAGTTCGATCGGCTCAAAATCCTCGAGTTCGACCTGTTCACCCGAGACGAGAGGTTCGATAAACGGCCCAAACTCGCTCCGGATCCCTTCGTGAAGACCTCCTTCGAAAGCGAGCTCGCGAAGAGCGATCAGATCGCAAAGAGGGAACTCGCGGCGAATCCGAACGATTCACGTGCTCTTTTGGCTCAGGTGATAGCAAGCGGTCTGCGCGGAGATTACGCAGCCTTAATCGAGAAGAAGAACCACGACGGTTTGAACCACATGAAAGATTCGCGGGCACTGGCTGAGAAGCTCATATCGGTGGACACCACCTGTTACGACGCATACCTTGCCGTGGGAGTAGAGAATTATTTGTTGAGCCTCAACGCCGCACCGGTCCGGTGGTTTCTGCGCATTGGCGGCGCGCAGACCGATAGAGCTGCAGGTATGGAGAAGCTACGGCTCACTGCGCAGAAAGGCCATTATTTTGCGCCATATGCGCGCCTGTTGCTCGCGGTAGCGGCATTGCGCGACAAAGATCCGAACACCGCACGAGACCTGCTTGAGGGACTGTCGCGCGAGTTCCCCCAGAACGATCTCTATAAGAAGGAATTGGCTCGAATTCAGTCCGCGGCTAGCGCTGACTAGTGAGAAGCGGTTGTGCCATTCTGTACGCGCAAACTTCTAGACCCGCCAGGCACTAAATACTTATTTCCAGCCCCAAGATCCTTCGACTAAAATCCTCTTCAATTCTGACGCGAGCCGAAAACGTTGCTTGCTTCGCCTCCAGCTCATCTTGTGAAAGAGATTCGCTGCTAATCAGTATTGGCGGAAGCGTGTGCGAGTCAAACACACCGAAGACAGGACGAGCCTGCTTCCCGACAGAAAACCCTACCTTAAGGAAACCTTAAGAAGCTATTCATAAAATTTTCACATCGGATTAACATCACTTTAATAGATTCCGCCTAACGTTCTCTGTTGAAGAAATTTTGTTCAACAGGGGTTGACCTTATGCGGAAATGTATAAATTCGATATTTTTATTGTTCTCAATTGCTATTCTGATCGGGCCCATTGGCGCGGCAGCACAAGACAAGAGCGGTGCAATTACTGGCCGAGTAGCTGACGCGCAAAATGCCGTATTGCCGGGCGCACGAGTGGAGATGCTGCCGAGAGGGCAGGTTGTCGCTTCCGATGCCAAGGGTCAATTCGCGATCCTAAATCTATCACCGGGCCATTACACCCTAAAAATCTCGTATGTCGGATTCGCGC
>JAOAPL010000389.1 GCA_025462925.1 Acidobacteriaceae bacterium | reverse complement strand
TGGAGGATCTGGAGGGCCAAGGAAGCATCGGCGAATTCGTCATCATCACTCCGAATGGCGATCGCTCGTTTTATATCAATTCCAAGAACGGACGCGTGAAGTACGAAGATTTCTTCATCCGTGAATTTCTACCGGCAATGGAGCACAAGTTCCGCATCAGCCACTCGCGGTCGGGCAGGGCGATTTCTGGGATTTCCATGGGCGGATACGGAGCATTGCGGTTTGCATTGAAGTATCCGCAACTGTTCTCGTCGGTGAGCGCGCACAGCGCAGCATTGATGGAGATATTGCCCAAAGCTTCAGGCGCAGTGGGGCTGGGCAATTTCATCGGGCCTGCATTTGGCGCGCCGCTGGATACGGATTATTGGAAGGCGAATAGTCCTTTTGTTTTTGCCCGGAGCGCACAAGCTGGCGCCCTGAAGATTTATTTCGATTGTGGCGATCACGATGACTACGGATTTGAAGCCGGCGCGGAATCATTGCATAAGCTGCTGCTGGCTAGAAAAATCCCGCACGAGTTCCACATCTATCCCGGCGGACATGATTGGGAATACTTCTCGCAGCATCTGCCAGCATCCCTGCAGTTCCATTCCAAAGCATTTGCGTCTGCAAGTCCGTCGAGGGCAGCGGCCTCGGGCGGGAACAATCATTAGCATTTATGTAGGGGCGAGACTTATGTAGGGGCGAGACTCGCCCCTACATCATCAATGCGCTAAGCGGGCTACTTCAATTTCCATCCTTCGCCGCCGATCACAAACTTCACTCCCGCGCGGATCGTAAATGGCAGTGAGGGAAAACCGTATGCCGCGTCATATCGCTGGTTCAGCAAGTTTTCCATGCTGGTGAAAAGCGTAACCGCAGGATGAATAGCATAGCTGCCGGTCAAATCGATCTTCTGGTATCCCGCTGCAAGATTTCGGTTCGGTAATAGAAGCAAGTTTAGAAAACCGGAGTCTGTAAGGAAGGTGCTGTCATCCCGGCGTCCGACAAGGTATCCGTTGACCGCTGCCGTGAACTTGGGCCGCGAGTATCTGAGAGCGAAGCTGCCGCTGTGTGGCGCGCGTCGGAACGGACGTGCTCCCACCAAGGGCGAAAACGCTCCGATCAGCACGCCCGGAAATGCAGGGTTAATAGCCGGAAAATTGTTGTCGCCGCTGAATGACTTCGTGACTACAGCGCCCGTGTACGTGTATGTGCCAATGGCAGAGAAACCGTGCCCCAGATTGAATTCGACTTCGGTCTCCGCTCCGCGAGCGCGGTAATCGGCCGAGTTCACAGCCGCGCCGAATCCTGTAGCAGCAGCCACGGAGGTTGGAACTCCAAGCTGCGGAAGAAATGTTTTGTTCACAAATTCGATCTGGTCATAGAACCGGTTATGGAAGAACGTCACGGCCAGTCGGGCACGACGGTTCAGGAATGCCTGGTCAACACCGAAATCGAAGCTGCGGCTTCGCTCGGGGCCGATCGGGGCGACATTGAATTGCGTGATCATAGACGGAGCGACTTTAGATAGAAGAGCAAAGAGCGACGAGTTCTCGTCGAAAATGTCGGGCTCCTTGATTCCTTTTCCGAAATTAAATTTCAGCTTTGTTCCGCTGAAAAAACGATCAGTGACTGGACGCGCGAGATAGTAAGCGAGTGAGACCTTGGGAGTAGCAGCGAAGCCGAAGATCGCATTCTTTTCGAGTCCCACGCCAGCGGTAGCGTAGAGACGCGTCCAAAGATTTCCCTGTCCTTGAATGCTGTAACTGTAATTCTGGCGGCTGGTGCTGTTGTCGCCAAATCCTGAGTGGGTCACCCCGCGCTCATCTTCAAATCGAAAACCGAACAGCGCAGTAAGATGCGAACTGAAGGTGTAGTCGGATTGCGTTTGCAAAAAGTCACGGCTGGTCAGCGTGTCAAACAAGCTGGGATAGACACCGCCGAAATCGAGGATGGCCTGTGCGGGAACGGTGCAGCCAGTGGGCGCGCACAGGGTTACGGTCTTTCCGAGGCCATCACCAAAACCATCCGGAATGCCAGAAACTGAGGGGTTGTCCGTTTGCAGAGTCATGCGCGCGGAGCCGTATCGAACCAAATTGTGAAACTTGGAAGTAGTTTGGTTCTGCAGAGTTATGCCGATAAACGTGTTCTGTTCCTTTAACAACGAGTCGTCGGGGATCTGGTACAGGTCAAAGGCATTTGCTAGACCGGCGTTTGAGGCGTTGCGGCGAACGGTCACGCGAATATCGGTGGTGCCGGTGGGCGTCCATCCATAATTTCCCGCGAAAGTTGCGTCGTGAAATTGCGTGTTTGGAATATTGTTTCTCGTGTCGATGCGGGATGCTTCAGAGAAATAATCGAAGTTCTTGTATGCGCCGGCAAGCGAAGAAGCGTAGTCGTAGGTGGAAAAGGTTCCGCCGGATCCGGAGAGCGTGAATTCCGGAAGGCGCGTGGATCCGCGCCGGGTGGTGACATTGATCACGCTGGCAATCGCGTCAGAACCGTAGAGCACGCTGTTGGGTCCGCGAAAAATTTCTACGCTGTCGACGCCGGCAGAAGAGAGATTTCCGAATTCAAAACTGCCGAGTTGTCCGCCGATGTCGTTGGCAGGAATGCCGTCAATCAGCACCTTGTTCGAGGTTGAATTGCCGCCACGAACGAAGATGGTGGCTTTGCCGCCCTGCCCACCGCTCTGGATCCCTTGGACACCGGGCGCGAGGCGCATTGCGTCAAACACGTTCGGCTTGCCTTGCAATTCTTGATTGCCGATCAACGTCACTGACGCGCCAAGTTGCGAATCCGGCGTTGCGGTCCCCGTTGCTGAGACGACCACCTGCTGTGAGATGGAGCCGATTGGCAAGGTAATGTCGGTGGTAGCAACGCTCGTTCCGCGAACGATCACCGGCGCGCTTTCTTTTGTACTGAAACCGGAGGCGGTGGCCCGAACTGTGTAGCGTCCGCTTGGAAGCGCAGTAATAGTGAATACTCCCTTTGCGTCGCTAGTGGTTTCTACGATGGTCTTGCTTTCCTGTATCGCGACGACTTTTGCATTCGGAATGACTGCTCCGAGCGGATCAAGGACCCGTCCGGAGATTCCGCCGGTATCGGTCGACGCGAACGCTGATGTGAGTAGTAGAAAAGACGCAAAGATGCGGAGCGATTTGAAATCGAATGTTCTCATTAAGCTTCCCCCTCGGAAGTGTGTGAGTTAATCCAAGAGGAGCGGTTCCTGACTTGCAAAAAGGAGTCCGCAGAAAATGCGTCCACCTTTTCGCTTCACAGTTGCGGGGCAGTAGCGGATTCACACCGCTTTCCCGTGGTCCTCTCGGCAAATAAAATCGATTAGTTGATGAACACAGCAATAGCACTGACCATTGCTCAAGGTTCATCAGCCGGTTGCAGGAAACTATTGCAAGCATCTTTAGCGCGCGCCTTGGCGGCGGCCCCAGAAGAATGGCTCCATCGACTCTCCCATAGAAGTCGATCACCTGTCGGTAAGCACTTGGTCGGTCTCCTGACTTACGCGTCGTCCACTTTGGACATCGAACTCGTGCAGCCTTCCCAGGCAATCCCAGTGGCCATCTTGCTCGAGCTCTTCGCGCTTACAGTTGCGGGGCAGTGGCGGATTTTCACCGCGCTTCCCATACACCAAGGGTGATTCGGTTATACCTAAAAGAAATAAGTGGGTCAAATCTGTGGATACGGCGGGCAAGGAGAGGAGTCCTTCAGAGCTGCAATCCAGCCTTGCACCTGATCTTGCAGGGCGCGGATGTTTATCCCTTCACATTCGTCTGGATAAGCAGCCAGGTTGCTGATTCCCCGCTTCAGAACTGACTTCGCCCCGACAATGTTGTCGGTGGTGTAATGGTGAAATCCGACTGCGATTTGAACCAGCCCTTGCAGAAATCGTTTGCGCTCGCCCTTGGACTCACGCCACACGTCTTCGAGTACCTCATGGGCTTCATAGAATCTTCCCTTGTTGAAGAGGTCGATTCCGCGGCAAAGAGTTGCGTGATTCGAGTCCATAAACCAGTTGATACTATAGTGGTTCTTCCGCTCATGGAGACCACCTCCATTCCGACCGGCACTGCGCAGTATCGTGCTTTGCGCAATGACGAAACGCTCGCGCGAAAGCTCAGCGCGCGCCAGTTGACGATGATCGCGTTGGGTGGCGCCATTGGGACGGGATTGTTCCTTGGCAGTTCGTTAGCGATTCGACTCGCGGGACCCGCGGTGATCATTACGTATGTGATTGGCGCTGTGATTGCGCTGCTGCTCATGGGTGCACTCTCCGAAATGGCGGTGGCGCATCCCACTGCGGGTTCGTTTGGAGTCTATGCTGAACTCTATGTCTCGCCGTGGGCCGGATTTGTTGTTCGATACACATACTGGGCGGCGCAGACGATTGCCATAGGCGGCGAAGCAACGGCGGGGGCCATCTTCTGCCGATGGTGGTTCCCGAATATTCCGGCGTGGATTTGGATCGTTGGATTTTCTGTTGCGCTGATCTATGTGAATGCGCGCAGCGTGGCGTACTTCGGCGAATTTGAATATTGGTTCGCGATGACGAAGGTTGTCGCGATAGTGCTATTCATCGTCTTTGGATTGGCGACTTTGGTTGGTGCAGGCAGCGCACCGGCGGTTGGATTACTAAATTTCACAGCCGATGGCGGATTTATGCCAAATGGCTTTAAGGGCGTGTGGCTTGCGCTGGTGTTTGTTGTCTTCAGCTACATCGGCACTGAGATTGTCGCCGTCACAGCTGGCGAGGCGAACGACCCCGAGAAAACAGTTCCCCGTGCAATGAAGTCGATGGTCGGACGACTAATCGTTTTCTACATCGCAGCCATTTCACTCTTGATCGGACTGATTCCGTGGAGGCAGATTCAACCCGGACTGGACGTTACCGCGAGTCCCTTTGTGAAGGTTTTTCAGGCGATGCATATTCCTGCGGCAGCACACCTGGTGAATTTTGTTGTGCTCACCGCTGCGCTTTCCAGCATGAATTGCAATCTATATCTCTCAACGCGAATGTTATTTTCTTTGGCGCGCGGCGGCTACGCGCCGGCACAACTGGGAAAAGTCTCGAGTAACGGCACGCCGGTCAATTCCCTGCTGCTCTCCGGACTTGGGCTGATCATCGCAACCGTGGTGGCATTGCTCTATCCCAAGAGCGCGTACGTTTATATGTTCGGCATCGCACTGTTCGGCGGCTTGTTCGTGTGGCTGATGATCTTCGTGACTCATCTGTATTTTCGGAGACAGTGGGACCAGGGTCGTCCGCTACCGGTGAAGATGATCGGCTATCCATACACAACGATTTTGGGAATTGTCCTTCTCAGCGCAATCCTGATGACCACTCTATGGGTGGACGGGATGCAGATCACATTGACAGTGGGATTGCCGTGGCTGGCGACGATATCGCTGGCGTACTTTGTTTGGAAGCGGAGTAACAGGAATTACTCAGACAACAATCCCACCTGACGCAGCACTTCGGCCTGGTCCCAATAGATCCGTTCGCAAGCTAGCTTGTCGCCGCGAAACTGGACGACCACGACCAAGTCGATATCCACCTTCTTGTTTGTCGGGGGCACGCCGGGCAAAAACCAATCCATCTGCTTGCTGTGGGTGAAAGTCAGATGCAATTCGTCCGCGAGTTGCGAATCGCCGACGATACGGTTAACCGGCTTCATCACCAGATCATCCGGCCATGAAGGAATGAAATTGTCGCGGTAGAAGGCCCGGAGTTCATCTTTCCCGCATCCGCCGGTATTCACGGGCATGTGGTTGACGTAGGCATCGTCAACCATGGTGGCGAGCGTCGCCTCAACATCTTTTGTGCTGAATTCACCGGCGAGGTGTTCTGCCCAGAGATCTTCCAGTTCCTGTCTGCTGAGAGCCTTTTCTGCCATATCACTGACCTTGAAAGTATTTTCAGGAGGGTACCATACGGCCCGGGCAGATTAATATTTTAAGCATATAATAATCTGCGACTTTTGGAGTATGCTGAAGGCGTTCGCGGAGGGCAGCTTGAAAGTTGTAGTCATAGGCGGCGGGCCCGCAGGACTTTATCTCTCGCTCCTGCTAAAGCTGGCCGACCCCAAACACGACATCACGGTTCTCGAACGCAACGCGCCTGACAGCACTTTCGGCTGGGGAGTGGTCTTCTCCGACCAGACGCTTGAGAATTTCCGCCAGGCGGATCTCCCGACCTACCAACAGATCACTGACAATTTCGCGCACTGGGACGATATCGACGTCTTCTTCAAAGACACGAAGATCACATCCAGCGGACATGGCTTTAGCGGAATCTCGCGCAAGAAGCTGTTGAATATTTTGCAGAGACGCACGGCAGAACTCGGAGTGGATGTCCGATACAACACCGAGGTGCGAGATGATGCTGACTTGCCGTCCATGGGGTTAGATGGTGTGGATGTAATTGTCGCGGCGGATGGGATCAACAGCACTATCCGTCGCAAATACTCGGAGTGTTTTCAACCGAATCTCGACGTTCGCTCAGCGAAGTTCATCTGGCTGGGGACGACGTTCAAATTCGACGCATTCACGTTTTACTTTATCGAAAATGAGAACGGGGTCTTTCAAGCGCATTGTTATCGCTTCGACGACGATACTTCTACCTTCATTGTGGAGTGCGATGATGCGTCCTGGCGTGCGGCCGGCTTCGACAAAATGGATATGCAAGCCACGATCTCCGTTTGCGAAAAGATGTTTGCGCCCTGGCTCAATGGCCATAAGTTGATGAGTAATGCCGCGCACTTGAGTTCGCCGTGGCTGAACTTTCTGCGCGTGAGCAATGCGAAATGGTTTCACAAGAACATCGTCTTGATGGGCGATGCCGCGCACACCGCGCACTTTTCCATCGGATCAGGAACGAAGCTCGCCATGGAAGATGCCATTTCGCTGGCGCGGTTCCTTAGCCGCGAAGGTGATCTTCCAGCGGCGTTGCAAAGCTACGAGACCGAGCGCATGACAGAAGCGCTGCGATTACAAAATGCCGCGCGGAATTCGATGGAGTGGTTTGAGACCGTAAAGCGATACGTTCATCTCGATCCTCCGCAATTCACTTACAGCCTGCTTACTCGCAGCCAGCGAGTTAGCCATGAAAATCTGCGCCTTAGGGATGGCTCATATCTGGCCGGAGTTGAGCGCTGGTTCGCAAGCCGAGCCGCTGGTCGCGAATTGGAAAACAACACGCCGCCGATGTTTACTCCATTCAAGTTGCGGGGAATGGAACTAAAGAACCGGGTAGTCGTCTCACCCATGGATATGTACTGCGCGGAGGATGGGACCCCGAACGACTTCCATCTTGTTCACTTGGGCAGCCGAGCGCTGGGCGGAGCAGGGCTGATCGTGACCGAGATGACATGCGTCTCGCCGGAAGGCAGGATCACGCCGGGGTGCACGGGAATGTATTGTCCCGAACATGCATCGGGGTGGAAGCGCATCACGCAATTCGTCCATAAGAACAGCGAATCGAGGATCTGCCTGCAATTGGGACACTCGGGCCGAAAGGGCTCGACGAAGATCGCATGGGAAGGAATGGACGAACCGCTCGACGACGGAAATTGGGAGGTGCTCGCTCCATCACCGATCCGTCATGCGGAGTCCATGCATATGCCGCGCGAGATGACGCGTGCCGACATGGACAAGGTGGTAAGCGATTTTGTGCGCGCCACAAAGATGGGGATCGAGTCCGATTTCGACATGATCGAACTGCATTGCGCGCATGGATACCTGCTCTCCAGCTTCATCACTCCTCTCAGTAATCGAAGGACTGATGAATACGGCGGATCGCTGCAAAACCGATTACGATTCCCGGTGGAAATCTTTGCGGGGATGCGCCAGGTGTGGCCGACGGAGCGTCCGATGTCAGTACGCATTTCCGCGACTGATTGGGCAGATGGCGGGATTGCGGGCGAAGACTCGGTCGAGATCGCCAAGGCATTCGCGAGTGCTGGCGCAGACATCATTCATGTTTCCACCGGACAGACGTCCAGCAACGCGCGTCCGGTGTACGGTCGCATGTTCCAGACGCCGTATAGCGATCGCATTCGGAATGAAGCTGGGATACCGACGATCGCCGTGGGCAACATCATCAACGCTGACCAGGTCAACGGGATTATCGCCGCCGGCCGCGCTGATCTTTGCGCATTGGCCAGACCGCATCTGAGTGATCCGCATTGGACGCTTCATGCGGCGGCGGAGCTTGGGTATGAAGAGCAATACTGGCCTCCGCAATACCTCACAGGCAAACAACAGTTGGAAAGAAATATTAAGAGAGGGCCGCAATGACCGCTGCCGATTGCGCTTATCTGAAAGGCAAGCACGCCATTGTTACCGGGGCAAGCCGCGGCATTGGCGCGGCAATTGCGACCGAGCTTGCACGGTTGGGCGCGGACCTGACCCTACTTGGACGAGAAAAGACCGCATTGGATTCGCAGGAACGCAACATCGCAGCGGAATACAAGGTGAAGATTGTTTCCGTCGTTTGCGATATCAGCGACGAAACCTCCGTTCGAAACGCGTTTAGTGACTCGCAGGAGAAAATGGGCGACGCATATGTCCTTGTGAACAATGCAGGACAGTCTGATGCAGCTGGATTTCTCGATATAAAGCGCGAAGCATGGGACCGGATGATCGCGGTGAATCTTACCGGCGCGTTTCTCTGCACACAACAGGTGCTGGCGGCAATGATCAAGGACAAGTCCGGACGAATTATCAATATTGCCTCGACAGCTGGCGTAAAGGGATATTCGAAGATAGCCGCCTACGCAGCGGCGAAACACGGGCTGGTGGGACTCACGCGCGCACTGGCTGCGGAGACTGCAAAGTCAGGCATCACAGTGAACGCGGTGTGTCCGGGATACACGGAAACTGCCATGTCAGAGACTGCGATAGCGAACCTGATGAAAGCGGGAAAGAGTGAAGAAGAGGCTCGCAAGATGATCACGCGCACTCCCCGCGGAACGCTTATTCAACCTGCGGAGGTCGCGAATACTGTGGCGTGGCTGTGTTCCCCCGATGCATCGGCGATCACTGGACAAGCCATCGTTGTGGCTGGCGGCGAGGTGATGGGATGAGCAGGCGAGTTCCAGTCGCATCCAAGCGCATGAGGAAAGAGGACGACGATCGCTCCAGCGTGCGGCTTTGGCTGCGCCTCTTAAAATGCACGAACCTGATCGAATCCAATGTGCGCGGGCGATTGCGGGATGAGTACGGCACTACCCTGCCCCGTTTCGATATGCTGGCGCAACTCGATGCGGCAGACAGCGAATCCGGATTGACGATGGGCGAGCTTTCACGAAGGCTGATGGTCACCAACGGCAACTTGACCGGACTGACGGAACGGCTGGTAAAAGAAAAACTGGTAAGCAGGTCTGTTTCTCCCAGCGACCGAAGGACCCAACTGGTTCGATTAACTGCAAGCGGTCAGCGCGCACTTCAAGAGATGGCGGCAGACCATCGCAAATGGATCCAATCAATGTTTGCCGGATTGGAAGAGAGAGAGATTTCGGAGCTGTACCGGCTGATCGGCAGGTTGAAAGGTTCGGTGCAATCCGTATCGAAAAATGGGGCCGAACCGGCTGCCGCGGAGGAGAGTCGCAAGTGACTCAGACTAGAACCATTGCTGCTTCAGAGATCCGTCCGCACCATTTCCAATGGGAAGTGGTAGGCAAGGTAGGCGTGATCACGCTCGCCCGCCCGGAGAAAAAGAATCCGCTCACCTTCGATTCATATGGCGAGTTGCTGGATACGTTTCGACGGCTGAAGCAAGTGCCGGAAATCAAGACAGTCGTCATCACCGGCGCAGGCGAAAACTTCTGCTCCGGCGGCGATGTGCATGAGATCATTCTGCCGCTCGTGGAAATGCGGGCTGCTGGAAACAAAGACAAGCTGCTCGCGTTCACGAGGATGACCGGCTCACTGGTAAAGGCGATGCGCACTTGTCCGCAGCCCATAGTTTCCGCAGTCGATGGAATCTGCGCTGGCGCAGGCGCAATCCTCGCGATGGCCAGCGACATCCGCATCGGGACGTCGCGCAGTAAAGTGGGATTCCTGTTCGTTCGCGTCGGACTCTCAGGCGCCGACATGGGTGCCTGCGCCATTCTGCCGCGAATCATCGGGCAGGGCCGCGCAAGCGAGCTGCTCTACACCGGCCGCTTCATGCCCGGAGAAGAGGCTGAGCGATGGGGATTCTACAATCGGCTGGTGACTCCCGAGGCGTTGAAGAGCAGCGCTATGGAATTGGCATCGAGTCTCGCTGATGGCCCGACTTTCGCCCACGCAATCACCAAGAAATGTTTGCACGAGGAATGGAACATGAGTGTGGAGGACGCCATTGAGGCCGAGGCACACGCTCAGGCAACGTGCATGCAGACCGAAGATTTCGCCCGCGCGTATCACGCCTTTGTCGCAAAGCAAACTCCAGTATTCGAGGGCAACTGATGGCTGACAGAACATTCCTCAACTGGCCATTCTTCGACGACTCACACCGAAGGCTCGCCGACGATCTGGAAACTTGGTGTGAACGCGAGCGTGAATTCTTCGTTCAATCGCATCAGAAAGATGTCGATGCCGCCTGCCGGAATATCGTAAAGAAGCTCGGCGATGCAGGATGGTTGCGCTACGCCGTTCCTAAAGCCTACGGTGGAGCGACGGAGAACCTCGATGTGCGCTCGCTATGCATTATCCGCGAGACTTTGGCTCGAAGGTCCGGGCTGGTGGAATTTTGTTTTGCGCTGCAAGGACTAGGCGCGGGGCCAATCACGCAATTCGGTTCCGAAGCGCTGAAATCGAAATACCTTCCAAATGTGGCTGGGGGGGGAAAGATTGCGGCATTCGCGATATCGGAGAAAGAGGCCGGTTCCGATGTAAGCGCGATGCGGACCAGCGCGCGTCGGGATGGCGACGGATTTGTTATCGATGGCGAGAAGACGTGGATATCGAATGCCGGGATTGCCGACCACTATGTTGTGTTTTGTAGATTTCCCGAGGGTGGCGAGAAGAACTTCATTGCGCTAGTGGTTGATGCAGACAATCCGGGTCTCACGGTTCCTGAACGGATCGAGGTGATCGCGCCGCATCCGTTGGGAACGGTCGCTTTGAGTAACTGCCGGGTCCCGTCCGGTGCCGTTGTTGGCGAAGTGGGCAGCGGGATCAAAGTGGCATTTGCAACGTTGGATGTTTTTCGTTCGACAGTCGGCGCTGCTGCTTTGGGGCTCGGGCGCCGTGCACTGGACGAGTCAGTTGCCCACGCGAACTCACGGCGACAATTCGGACAAACACTAGGCAACTTCCAAATGACCCAGGCGAAGATCGCCGAAATGGCCGTGAACATTGATGCCAGCGCTCTGCTCATCTATCGGGCCGCGTGGATGCGGGACACTGGCGCACAGCGCATCACCCGTGAAGCGGCAATGGCAAAGCTATTTGCGACGGAATCCGCACAGAAGATCATTGACGATGCTGTGCAGTTATTTGGCGGACGCGGCGTGGTAGTCGGCGAACCAGTCGAGCGACTGTATCGCGAGATCCGTGCGCTCCGCATTTACGAAGGGACCAGCGAGATACAGAAGTTGGTCATCGCTGGATCAGTCCTCGATTCCAAGGCGAAGGCCGAGGAGAACAACAGTTAATGCGCAGCACCACGGTGGACAATGGAAATCGGAAGCAAACTCAAAGTGCGCACGTTGACACTTTCTGCGCCGAATCGCTTCCTCCGAAAGATCTTTGGCCTGAACTGATTTTTTCCGACATCCCGGGTTGTGACACCGAACGGATCAATATCGCTACCGAACTGCTGGATAAGAATCTGGCCGCAGGCAATGGTGAACGCGTTGCCTACTACCATGCGAGTGGAAACTGTTCGTATCGCGAGCTGTTCGAACGAGCCAATCAAATCGCTCACGTTCTCGTTCAAGATTTCGGACTTGTACCGGGAAACCGCGTCCTGCTCCGCGGGCCGAATCATCCGATGCTGGTGGCGTGCTGGTTCGGTGTAATCAAGACCGGCGGCGTGGTTGTCTGCACCAACCCGCTGCTTCGGACGCGCGAGCTTGGGCATATCGCCGATAAAGCTCAGATCAAAATTGCGATCTCTGATCATCGTGTAGCAGCCGATTGCGAACGGGCCATGCAGATCACCGGCACTGGGTCAGCGCGCGAGGGCGCGGTCATGATCAGGTTCGGCGGGAGCGAGGCGGATTCTTTGGAATCGATGATGTCGACCAAGCCGCGCACTTTTTCTAATTGTGACACCGCAGCGGATGATGTTGCCGTGATCGCGTTCACATCGGGCACCACCGGGCGCAGCAAGGGCACCATGCATTTCCATCGCGACTTGCTTGCTGCAACCGAATGTTTCCCTCGGCATGTCGTGAAGCCGCAACCTGAAGACATCTTCTGTGGCACGCCGCCTTTGGCGTTTACATATTCGCTGGGCGCGCTGCTGCTGTTCCCTATGCGGGTAGGCGCCGCCACGCTGTTGTTAGAACAGACCACACCGGCACATCTCCTCCATGGCATCCAGCAATATCGCGCTACGGTGTGCTTCACTGCGCCGACTGCATATCGCGGAATGCTGAAGGTGCTGGAGGACTACGACAGCTCATCTCTCAAGAAATGCATTTCCGCGGGCGAACCGCTGCCCGCGGCCACGTCGGATGCATGGCACAAAGCGACTGGCTTGAGGATCATCGATGGCATTGGCTCGACCGAGATGTTGCACATCTTTGTTAGCGCTGCTGGCGACGAAGTTCGCCCCGGCGCGACAGGCAAGCAGATTCCGGGATACCAGACGAAGGTCATCGATGAGAGCGGAAACGAAGTGCCAATCGGCACTGTGGGACGGCTTGCCGTGCGTGGGCCGACAGGATGCAGATACCTCGACAACATTGAATGCCAAAAGGCATACGTCGAGAACGGCTGGAACATAACCGGCGATTCTTATCGGATGGATGAAGACGGTTATTTCTGGTTCCAGGCGCGCACCGATGACATGATCATCTCCTCGGGCTACAACATCTCCGGGCTGGAAGTTGAAAACGTCTTGCTTGGGCACCAAAGCGTTGCCGAGTGCGCCGTCATCGGAGTTCCCGACGAAGAGCGCGGCCAGATCGTCAAGGCATTTGTTGTACTTGCTCCGGGAGTGCAGCCGTCCGATGCGCTGGCAAAACAGTTGCAGGATTTCGTGAAGAAAGAAATCGCTCCCTACAAATATCCGCGGTCATTGGAATTTATCTCTGTCCTGCCAAAAACCAATACCGGAAAAATCCAGCGATTCAGGCTGCGTGAAGGCGCCGGCGTGACAAACAATACAAGTCCAGAGTTCATCGTTCCGGAGGGCTGGCAGCGGCCCAAGGGTTATGCGCATGGCATGACCGCGCGCGGCACTTCGATCTTTGTCGCCGGACAAATCGGTTGGAATCCTCTCACTGAGCAATTCGAGACCGATGATTTTGCTGACCAAGTTGCACAGGCACTTCGTAATGCCGTTGCAGTGTTGAAGCAAGCGGGAGCGGAGCCTTCACACGTCACTCGGCTCACGTGGTATATCACTGACAAGAAGGCGTACATGGATCGACGACGGGAGATCGGGCGTCGCTATCGCGACATTTTTGGCAAACACTTCCCTGCAATGTCTGTAGTAGTGGTGAGCGCTCTTATTGAAGATCGCGCCAAAGTGGAAATCGAAGCAACGGCCGTACTGCCGGACTAAGGCACTTGAACAATTGCAGCGCGATCGGGCGGCGGCGTTGAGAGAGTGAATCGCCAGATTTGACCATACTTTCACTTCATTGTTAGTATCGAAGTGCGGGGTGGAGCAGTCTGGTAGCTCGTTGGGCTCATAACCCAAAGGTCGCTGGTTCAAATCCAGCCCCCGCAACCAAACGAAATCATAGACTTACAGCACTTCGTAAGGATGTTGCTGGGGAACGATAAGGGAACATTAAGGGCTGCCGCGAGGCAGCCCGTTTCATTTGTGGGCCAAAAGGGCCGGTTTCATCATCTGAATCACCTTGCTGTTGGCGATTCGCTTCGAGTCGAGCATCGCATTGCCGTAGACGTTCATCGTCGTTCCGATATTCGCGTGCCGCATTAGCTTTTGCTGCACACCAAGCGGAGCGCCGGTCGCGTCCAGCCATGAACGGTAGGTATGGCGAAACGTGTGCCACCCGATGGTTCCCAGCTTCGCGCTCTTGCCCGCCTTGCGAATATGCTTCTTCTGGATGGAACTCGCATGATAAGGATTGAGCGTGATCGGGCTTGGAAAGACCCAGCCCTCCGGAGAGCGAAGGCACTTCAACTTCCACGCAAGCAGCACGGTTGCGAAGTCGGGATCTAACGGGAGTTCGTCTTCCGAGTATTCCGTTTTCACCTCGTCTACATGCCCATTCACAACCGCACGTTGAACCATGATGGTTAGGCTCTCGAAATCTATGTCCCGCCATTGAAGAGCAAGTATCTCGCTCACGCGCAAGCCTAAAGCCATGGCGACGATCACCATCGTGCGATATGGTTCCGGCAAGAACGCCAGTAGCGCGTGAAACTCCTCTGCGGTGAGAATTCGAGGCTTCTTCTTCGGCTTTGACCCGCCTATGATTTCCACCAACTGCATCGGATTGCGCTGAACTGGAATTACTCGCCATTTCATCGCGTACTCGAACAGCCGGTGCATGATGGACTTCAAATGTGCCTTGGTTTTCTGGGCTTTTGGAAGGCTCTCCAACCACTGCTCCACCTGAAACGGGTTTGGAATTGCATCCATCCTGATTGCGAGGCATACGAACCGACATTTAGCTGAGTCGGCATCGATTCGAAGAGATCTTTTCCACTGGCGTTCTTTTTCTCCGGAGCAGCGGTTGCTCGAACGCGACTAGTTGCACTTGAGAGTTCTTGAATGGTCATCACGTCTCTTGCCTGGGTATAGACTACTCTCTAAAAAAACGCAGCATCTCATGAACTCTTGGAGGCCTATTTACGAGGACAGATTCGCATGATTGAGATCTTCCCAATGAGCGGCGACGAGATAAAGTCGCTTCTCACCAAGGTCGAATATGGCCACCTGGGATGTTGCCGTCATGGACGGCCCTACGTTCTTCCCATTCACTATGTTTATGTCGACACCGACATCTACGTCTACACCACCCGAGGCATGAAAACAGAATTCATTACCGCTAATCCCGAGGTGTGCTTACAAGTCGAAGAGGTGCAAGACCCGTCGCATTGGCGGAGCGTCATAGTCACTGGTCGTGCCGACCTTCTTTCCGATCCCAAAGAGAAAGAGCACGCCATGAACTTCATCTACACGGAGAATCCGACGCTCGCCCCCGCGCTTGCGCGGACCTGGCTCGGCACGTTGACCCGGTCAACCACGGAAGCAATCTATCGGATTCATCCCCAGGCAGTTAGCGGGCGGAAGACCATGTGATCGACGCCTGACAGAGTTCACGGACGAATTGCCACCTTCAACACTCCGTCTTTGTGCCCACCGAAGAAGTCATAGGCCTCATTGAGGGCGCAGGTCACTTTTTGGACAAAGCGCACTTCGAGGCTGGACTTTTCAGATGGCTTTTAGAGCAGCGCCGCAAATGGTAGCCGCCAGCTCCGGGCCGTAAAAAATCGTTGGTCGGCCCTAGCAGACGATTTCCGAACTTTTCTGGCTCAAAGCGCTTGAGATTGGCTAACAACAATAATGTGTGAAAGCGCTTTGGCACTTTGGCAAACCCCTTGGTGTCAAAGCACAGATACACATCGGAGTGGCTGATTGCGATTGCTGCGGCGGAGCCCTGGAACTTATCCACCTTCACCGACGCCGGCGGGGGTCATCAACTTTCTCATCAATGGCCCTGGGCTTCCTAGTTCCATCCTTTCCGCTTCCCACTGGGATGAGTGGAGAAATATTATCTACCGCGCAAACGCAGAGCGGCTGGTCTGGGTCTTGCTGTTCTGGTATTTAGTTGGACGCGCCATTGACAATCGAAAACTCCAGCAAGACATGGGGCGGAAGCGTCTGCGACTGGCAATTGCGTGGTTTGGATTGTGGCAAGAAGTGGTATACGACGGAGTTTGAAAAGTTCGTAGATGAGCAAGATGGAAAAGCCCATCAAGTAGGTGGGCTTTCTTTGTTGGAGAATATTCTTATCTTCGACTCATAGCGCTGGAGGAATTCTTCGCGCCCTATTCCGTTTCGTGAATGTCCATCTTCTTTATCATTTTCTCGGCCCAACCGCGGTGTTCGGCATCCAGGTGCAGTTGCAGGTCGTTTGGGCCAAGTGCGGTCATGAACGAGCAGAGGGAACAATGTAGAGGCTTGGGCGGGAGAGCTATGTGTTTTCGTATAACCGGGTGTACGCGCTTGAGCATATTCAGGCTTTCTTGAGGGCCGCTTGATCTCAACCGTGCTCCACCTCGCATCGCGACTAAAATCGCGACTAAAGCAGCGCGCTGCGCACGGTGCGGACAAAGCTTTACCCGCTGTGCAGCTTTGTCGCTACCAGAATTGCCAATTTAGCAGCGGTGCTGCGAACATTGCCCGCAATCGTTAGTATCGCAACAAACACGGTCGGATACTGCTCTGATAGTCCTTCAATACGTGAACTTGCGTTGTGAAGTTTGTCAACTTCGTCCAGAATCTAT
>JAOAPL010000372.1 GCA_025462925.1 Acidobacteriaceae bacterium | reverse complement strand
CTTTGGGATACGCCTTGTAGATACGTTCGAGAAATGGGAATGCGTACTGGCACGTTGGACAGCTCACTTTGAAGAATACCGCGACCACCGGCGTACTTCTGGTGTTTCCATCCAACGAGAATTGCTTTCCTTCAACAGTGCTGAGAGAAATATTTGGCGCCGTTGCGCCTTCGAATAATGGCTGCATAAATCAAATCTCCAATTGTGATCAGCTTTTTGGATGTAATAACAGGCCCATTCGACGCAGGATCTTCAGCGTCAGTCCCGTGAGTGGAAGCTCCTCTATTCGCGACAATTGTATCCGAGTCGAGCCTGTTGGCCGCGCCCCTTTCCACACGCGGACTTCGTAGTCGGTATTGGTGATGGAATGCTTCAGCTGCATCGCCGGGCTGGGGGATTTTTTCGCTGAGGTTTCCGGCAGCTCCCACATTCCTGCCATCAATCGCGAATGGGCAGCGCGCTGAACCAGCGCGACGCCATTACGGTCAGCAGCAAGCACGTAATCGAGCCGTGCTTTTCTGCGCGAGACTGGTTTTATGGTGGTGTGTTCTCCTCTTGTCGCACACCAATTTTCCACGGGGCATTTCTTACAATCGGGGACTCTCGGCAGGCACACGATTGCGCCCAGTTCCATCATGGCCTGGTTGAAATCGCCGGGTCTATTCGCGTCAATCAGTTGTTGTGCGCTCGACCAAAAATCCAGCGACTCGCTCTCGCCGTAGCCGCCGAGCCTAAGAAGCACGCGCTCTACATTTCCATCGACCACAGCCGTTGGCTCGCCAAATGCAATGCTGGCGATGGCCGCTGCCGTGTATTGCCCGACGCCGGGCAAGTCGCGTAACCCCTCTGAAGTGCGCGGCAGATTTTGACCTTCGTTTGCAAGCTGCTTTGCCGCCGCGTGCATCATGCGCGCGCGACGGTAATACCCAAGTCCGCTCCACTGTGCCAGCACGTCCTGCTCATCAGCGCGGGCAAGCGCGCGGAGATTCGGAAACGCGCGAAGAAATCGCTTGTAGTATTCCAGCACTGCGGTCACGCGGGTCTGCTGCAACATGATCTCTGAGACCCAGATGCGATACGGATCTTTCGTTCGCCGCCACGGCAGGTCACGCTTCGTCCGGTCAAACCAATCCAGCAGGCGCGATTGGAACTTGCGTGGATGGGTCAACAGAAGGACTTTTTTTTGGAGTCGCGTTTTCATCAGCAGATTGCAGCGATTCTAAGTGTCACATCGTCTTTTCACAATCCAGCGAGACCCCATCGATCGAAGGACAACAGCAAATTGCGCACAAGCATCAATTCTGCAGGCGGGAACAGAATTGCTTATCTACAGAGACTACAGCTTTCGCAGTGTGGCGCTGGTCAGCTTCACGGCCATTGGTTTCTTCATATTGGGGTGCGGGGGCGGAAGCTCCACGCCACCGCCAGCAACCTCCGTCAGCTCTCCGATTCCTACTCCGGTTCCCAGTCCGACTCCCCCCGGGGGTGGCACAACCCCGGCCAGCTCGTCGGGGGTAGTCGCGGTTGCCGCAGGGCAGACGCTCACCGGCGTTGATGTCAACGTTGTTGCTCCCGCGGTAACACCTCCCGAAAATGCAGAAGTGCTGGGCGTTTCTGACGTGAACTCCGGCGGCACTGCCAGCAACAGCGGAGCAACCATCCATGTGGGCAGCACCATGAAAGTGCTGCTATTCGGACATGGGCTCAGCGGCAACATGACGGTCACTATCTCCGGTCCCGGCGACATTGCGGTAAGCAATATCCGGGCAATCTCTTCCACCACAGGAACTCCGGGCATTGCATTTGATGCTGCCGTTTCTGGCAGCGCCGGACTCGGCGCTCGAACTGTTTCTTTGAAAAGCGCAAACGGCGACATAACCACGTTTACCGGTGGTCTCGAGGTGATCCCATGAAAATATCGAAGCCAATGTCGAAGCCGCGATTTGTGATTTTAGTAGTACTCGCTTTTGTCCTTTGCGCCTCGGCCACAACCGTGGTTCCAATGTCTGTGGAGCGGCTCACGCACGCTTCCACTCACGTCATGCTGGCCCAGGCTGAAGAATCGCAGACCCAATGGAACGCTGACCACACTTTAATTTTCACATTAACGAAGTTTCGCGTCTTGCACGCGCTAAAAGGACAGCCCGGGAACGAAGTAGTCGTAAAACAGATGGGAGGACGCTCCGGCGCATACCAGCAAAAAGTTGCAGGCGTCCGTCATTGGCAGAATGGCGACCAGGCCATGCTGTTTCTTCATCCTTCTCAGGCAGGCGATGGCACACTGGTCGTCACCGGATTGATGCAAGGAAATTTCCGAGTTCTCTCCGGGACGGGCGGGGAACCGATGGTGACCAACGGCGTGATGGGAGTGGAAGAGTTGAATACCGGCAATCAAACCGTCCAGCATTTCGCGGGCTCCAAGATGCCGCTGAGCAGCGTGGAAGCAATCGTTCGCGACGCCATGGCCCATGAGGTCGCGAAATGAATCGCACCTTTCTGACCACCACCGCTATCGCAGCGGCCGCGATTATCGCGATGATCCTGTATCCGCCACTCCCGGCGTCTTCGCACCTGAATGATTTCACGGCATCCAACGCCGGCCCCCAGCCGGACCATTGGGCTGCGTTGCCCGTGCAGTGGAATTTGAACCCGGCGCGAGGCGGAAACATTCAAGGCTCCCGTTCCGTTGCAGATGTCATCCAAGCCAGTTTCAATACTTGGACGGGTGCGCCCAACACAGCGCTTTCAGCGGTTCGCGCCGCAGATTCCAGCGCAACCGCCGCAGGATTCAACACCACTAACCTGATCTGCTTCGTTTGCAATGGCGACTTCAGTTCCGAAGCCGAAACTCTTGCCGTGACTATCACCACCACCGCCACTTCGGTCGGCGACTCTGATGGACGCGGCGGCACGACCCAGTTTGTGGGTCAGATATTGGACGCCGACCTCCTCTTCAATCCGAATAAGAACTTCACCACTGATATCGGCGGCGCAAATCAGGACATGCAGACGGTCGCCACGCATGAGATCGGACATTTTTTCGGACTCGACCACTCCGCAATTGTCCGCGCCATCATGTTCCCCTTCACGCCGGAAACAGCCAACACCACGCTCAGTTATGACGATGTAGGTGCCATCTCCGCCACTTATCCCAAGGGCTCTCCCGACGTTGCGACGGGGGTGATCTCGGGTGCCGTGCGGCTCAGTGGTAGCCCGGTCTTCGGGGCGCATGTTTTCGCGGATTCGCAGACGACCGCGCAATCGTTTTCCGGATTCAATGTGCGTAAGAGCCCGATCGGCGCCATGAGTCTCCCAGACGGCACCTATAGCATCACCGGTGTGCCTGCAGACTCGTACCTCGTGACCGCCGAGCCGCTGGATCTGCCCGTCACGAACGATGATGTGAGCGATTTTCCAAAGGCATTCAACAAAACGGCAGTGCAGACAAATTTCAACACCCGCTCACACTAACTCAACTCTCTGCCAAACAAAAAGGCCGGCAATCAATGCCGGCTCCTTGCCTTACAGAAACTCGTTTCTGACTACTGACTACTAGCTACTGACTACTGTTTCTTGGGATTCTTGAGCTTGTTGAGTTCGTCTTCGGCGGTCTGGCGTTTCTTCTGTGTGTCCGCCAGATTATCTTTTTGGTGTTGAAGAGTGTCCGCCATCATGTTCTTGCGGAAGTCGTCACCATTGGCGATCAGATCCTCTATCTTCCTTACGCCGTTCGTCATCGCCTCTTCATCATGCTTGAGGTTGTCCAGTTTCGTTTGTGCCGCGGCAACTGCTTCCGGGTCGGCTGCTTTCTCGCCCTTCGCCTTTCCTTTAGCGGATTTTTCATCACCGGGAGCGCCACTGCCAGAAGCCGCTGAGGCGGAACCTGCCGCCGCTCCTCCACTGCCGCTTCCAGTCGATGATGTGTTGTCCGCTGGACGCTCAGGAATGTCCTCGTTGGTGATTACCTTCTTAGCCTTCGCCTTCTTTTGCTTGGCTGCCAAGTCCGCCAATGAGGGCTGA
Source organism: Acidobacteriaceae bacterium (assembly GCA_025462925.1). Taxonomy (GTDB): domain Bacteria; phylum Acidobacteriota; class Terriglobia; order Terriglobales; family Acidobacteriaceae; genus JAICLA01. Next base: position 11,994 of record JAOAPL010000372.1, on the reverse strand, counting down.
TCCTCCGTAGTTGTGGTGGACTGCCCCATCGCCGCTCCCAGCAATAATGCCGCGCTGAATCCAATCAAAATTGTTCGTCGCATATTCACCTCTAGTATTCGATCTCTCTCGAACTTATCAAACGTGGGGGCGCGGGAGTGGAGTTGCCTCCCAGCGCGCACTGGTCATAGTGAATGGCAGCACTACCGCCCAGCACCGTGTCGTCAACGGAACTCATTCCGGCAAGCACGGAACCGAATATGTTCGTTTTGTCCGAGCCGCCGCCGCTGAACTTGACTACGCCTCTCACCAGGATCAATCCGTAAAATTGCAGGCCGCCGTGGATGTCCAGGTCTCCATCGACGATCAGGATGCCATTTCCCATCGATCCTCCCGTGATCTGCAAGTTGCCGGGAACGTATGTGATCTGCTGTTTCTGCGTCCCTAAAGTTGGATCATTAAGTGGCGGATCGCTTGGAGCGCTTCCGTCACTTGGGAACAACGGAGGAGTGCCGAAGCTCTGGCCTGAGTGCGTTCCACACGTCGGGTTACAGCTGTAATTGTAGGGCGGCTGCGTAGCATTGACCGCCCCACTCTGGCTCTTATACCGGTTGATCAGCGCATTCACATCAGTCACTTTGGACTGGTTTTGCGCGATGATGGGAGTGGTTCCAGCTGTTGCGGTCTCATTCGCTCCGGAAAGAGTGTCTACGTTGGAGTTCGAATAAATCGCGTATTTATTGCTGAGACAAGTTTTGCCAACTTTGTTGGTGCAAGTGTAAGTATTGGTTTTGCTATTCCCGCTGCCGGAACTGACCCAGGCGCAACTGCAACTGCATCCGTCGTAGCCATCCACGGTGAGTGCGCCGTTCAGGGTCACGTGGTCCTGCGAGTTGACCGCCGAATTGTTATAGAACGGCGGATCGTCAGCCACTTCAATGCTAAGAGTCCGCTCGGAGCCGCTGGGCATTTTGCCTAGCGCTGTGATCAGAAATACCGGGTTATAGACATCTCCACCGACGGGCGGCGTCTTACAGTCTGTATAACCCGCGGGAAGCAATACCTGCTGCGTGCCCGTCCAGCAGACAGGCCGCGTATCAGTAACAGGGGCAGGGGCAACAGGATCTTGATCCACCTTGTAGGGGAATGCCCCACCATTATTCGGAGAGCCAGAACGGTCACCTTTCAAAGTGATCCGCACCCACTTATAGTTCAGGGCGGAAGCCGTGCTCGTGTTTAGAGAAGTGCTCATGACCGTCGTGTACCAGGGCGCAGCCATTGCCTGCCCATTGGCGGGGGTCCTTGAGCAGCGGATATTTTGCTGTCCATAGGTGATGTTCAACTGCGAAGGCTGATCGAAATTCGCTTTGCAGATGGTGTCGTCAAAATACTGATTGTTCGGGTCCCAAGGCACCGCCACTGGTTCGAGTGCGCCATTCACTACTGCCGGGTTGAGGATATATACGCCACCGGTTGTAACTCCCGCTGTCGGCATAGTCAGGGCTTGTGCCGTCGCATATAAGTCGCCGTTTGCCACCGCTGGTGGATTCCCCCGCATGATTCGCAAACGTGCTTCCTGCAGTCCCGCGCGCGCCGCAAAGTACGCCTGCTGGCCGGACCTGTAGTTCGCGTTCACTGCGGTCTCTGTATTCGAGAGGTACATGAAGCCTGCTGCAATCGCTGAGAGCAGCATCAGCGCGAATATAGCCATGAATAAGGCGATTCCGCGTTCGTTGTTATTGCGTTTAGGATTGCTTGGTTTTTTCATATTGTCCTTCTATTTGTTCGCGATTCGGGCCGATGCCGTCATCGAACTCGCCGGGAAATTTCCGCTTACCGGGTCAACGATCGAAGAAAGCGTATTAACAGTGATTCGGACAGCACGCACATCCGCAACCGTCTTGGCGGCTGCGAGACAGGTGGCAGTCACGACCATGTTGAAATTGGTGTTGCCGGCTCCCGCGGCTGCCGGGGTCAGTTCACAGCCAAATTGGTCGTAATAGCGAAAGATCGGATCAGTTTTGTAGGAAGCGTAGCGGACATCATGCGCCACCAGCACCGTTCCCCCTCCTTGCAGCGTGGGTGTAGATCCCGAAATGACCCAGGCATTGGCGCCGCCCGCACTGTTGATCACACTGTCTACTTCCTGGTTGAATGGCGGAGCGGGTTGGGCTGTCGGCAATCCGGCGGTTTTAGCTTGTGCGCCGCGTTGTAATACGCACGGACACTGCCCGGCTGGGGAGGTCGGGGCGCTGATGAGGTTGTACTGCACTACGTCCACTTGGCCGTCGCCATCTACATCGCCCTCGAACCAGATGCTGGTTGTGGATGCTCCCACCAGGCCGGCCGCGTAGCCGATGCTCGTGTTTGCCGGCGCAGCGGCGAACATGCTGGTGGTAGGATAGCCGGACTGATGTAGATCGCGCACCGACTGCTCTACGAACTCACGCGATTCCTGCGTGAGGTCCACTTTCGACTCCTCCACGCGCGAACGCTTCTGCACATCGTTGATAGCCGTCATGGTCACTGCCAGCACCAGCGACAAGATGCCGAGTACGAGCGTCAATTCCAGCAATGAGAATCCGCGATCGGTTGTTCCATTATTCCGCTTCATCTTGTCCTCTTAGTTTCCTAGAACCGTCTTCAACTGCACCGGAAGCGCAAACGTCCGCAGTGCGTTGCTGACGGCGCCCCTGCTGCGCGTGGCCACCGTCACTGTCTTAACGAATCCAGTTGCATCCGTTCTGATGTTCCAGCGCACGTCGTAAATGATCTTTTGGTCCGCATTGATCCCGCAGGTGGTGTACGCCATCCCATAGCCGTTGCCCGGAGCTGCGCCATAGGAAGCCGCGACAGTGAAGTCAATGTCGGTCGAGACCCAGACCGGGTCATTATCGGTACCCTGCAATGTTGCCCCGGTACCTGCGGCGGTATTTACACCGGACGTATTCACGTTCCACACCGTGCCGTTACAATCGGTCAACTTGAAAACAGTATTTGTTCCGGCGGGTACATTCGCCATCTGCTCGATGACCATTTGCGAGAGCAGAGTCCCGGTCGTGTCATTACGATTGCGCCCGTTCGAAGCCAGCGCTGTAACGATCATGGCCATGATTCCCGAAAGTCCCGTTGCCAGCACCAGCATCGCGATCAGCAACTCGATCAACGTCATTCCCGCTTCGTGGTTGCGGGCCCGTTCTCTGCGTTCGATTTTTGCCTTCGTCATAAATCGGTCCAATCCTGCTTTGTTGGCTGTTTAATACCAGTTCGGAGGTTGATAGACGTATGCCTTTACCCGGCCCGCTTGCGTTACGGTTATCGCTGACCACGCCGGCACAGACAAGGGTCTCGTTTGCCGCATATAAATGACGTATGGAGCGATTGTGTTGCAAGTCGGCGGATTATTGCAGGGCAGTCCCCGCTCATTGAATGTCATCAAGCCACCCGTTGCGAACTTGATATACGCCGGATTTGCCCCTGTCACATTGGGGGGTGCTGTCGCGGGCCCGCCTGTTCCATCGCTGATGATAGTGTCAGCAGGTATCGCTACCGACGGTTCGCCCGGATCATATTGGTTATTGGGAAGTGCATTGGGGGTAGCGGGGAGTATTGAATCGATGTAGAGCGTTGTCAGTCCACCCGCCCCACCCACCACTGCAATCCGCATGGTGTACGCACGGTTGTCCCTTACCGCTTGCATCCGCAACTGTTGGATCAGGCCGTTCACATTCGTCGCCGTGGCGCGAAGACGCATGTTGGCGATTGCATTGTTGAGGGAGGGCAGCGCAAATGCACTGATCACCGCGATGATCGCCACCACTACCAGCAACTCGATCAGCGTAAATCCGCTCTGTTTTTGCTTGTTGCTCATTTGCATCCGTCTCCTGCGCACTTTCCGAACTCATAGCCAAAAACCATTCCGACTCCGTTTCATTGCCACTTTTGCGCAGCGATACTATCACTAGAGCATCCTGAGTTCCACCTGATTGTTTTTGGGAGTATCTGCTTTAGAAACTTCGAGTTAGACCTTAGAGTCGCGACCGGCATGGGTACCGAGTACGGAGTTAAATGTAACATTTCGTTACATTTTAGGAAGCGGCAGCGAATCCTGTCTCTGACATCGCCACCAGCACCCACCCACTTTTCTGCTGCTGCCACACGGACATGATCCGGACGGCTGGGAAATCCCGCCTGCCGCTCTTTCGTGAAAGCGTGTATGTGACGATGGCATCGATACCTTGGGAGGTCACATTAATGTCGTCGATCTTTACCTCATTGACTTCCATTGACTTCAGATCCGCGACGCGTTGTGCTTTGTCTTTCGTCCCCGTCGAATCCATATAAACGAAGTTCGACGCGATATGCGACTCCACCGCCAGCCAGTCCTTATCTTTGACCGCGCGCCAAAGCAGCTGCTCATACTGCTCAGCGCCTGTAGCCGTCTTCCAGTTGGGGTTCTTTGGTTCTTTCCAGATAGATTGAGCAGAGAGAGAGCTGGACAACAGCGCCGCAGCGAACGTTAACAGGAATACTTTCCGCAGATTCATGCGCGAAAGTCTAGCAGCGGAAACGCCCAGGTGGCTAGTACACAACAAAAAGCCCAGCCGTAAGGCCGGGCTCTTGATTGTCCTGACTACTGACTACTAGCTACTGACTACTAGTCTCCCATCACCGGTTCTTCTTTTTCCGTTTTGGCCGGCGCAGGCTTGATTCCGCCCAGCTGATCGATGCTGACGAACCCGCCCTCAGGCGCTTTTTCGCCCAGGACATTCTCGCGATACAGCTTCGCCATACGTGCATTCTCGCCATCCTGCTTGATCTTCGCATCGCGTGCGCGAAGTTTCTCTTCCCGCGCGGTCTTGGCGATGCCCTTGTCATCAAGATCGTGCTGCAGTCCGCCCTGGACGTGTTCCTGGTTCAGCTTCAAGCGCAATTCCGCTTCGCCGATCCCAACTTTCTTTCCGCCCGCGAAGATCTCATGCCGACCGTGTTCCTCATACCACTTGGTAAGCGTGGCCGTCATGTGCATCTTCTCGATGATGTTTCTCCAGCCCACACCGGTGTTGTAAGCGCAGAAGCTGATCTCGCCTTCCTGCGTGGCATAGGGGATGATGCACTGCTCGGTACGACGGAAATCGTAATTGAACAAGTCCTGGAACCACATGCCTGCGATGAACAGGAAATTCCAGCGGTCAGCGCGACGCTTATTGATGTCGTCCATCGTGCGGTCGCCGGTAACGCTGCCGTAATTGCGGCCCGTCGCTCCGAAGCACTTATCGAACTTCGCCAACAGCGAGAAGATGCTGAAGTGCGTAGGCGCATTGAACGGATTGTAATTGCGCAGCAGCGCCATCGTTACGCCGACTACGGACAGGAACTTTCCGCGGCCTGCATCGTTGACGCGGGCAACGTCCTTCGCCAAACGCTCGGCATTGAGGAAGGCCGTGACCGGCGCGGATTCTTTCGTTTCCTTGTCGATCATCAGCGCCATGCCGATACCGCAATTCGGGTGGCATCCGCAGCTCAGTTGTCCCCAATCCGCGTTGGGACCGTGTACCTGGTCGGCCCAATCGGAGAACGTGCTCATAAAGCTGATAGGGAACCAGTCGCGGATAGGCTCGCCCAGCCCCGTCTGGTTCTTCACATCGTGCGCCAAGTGGCTCAACGTATAACGTTGCGCAACGCGGCGTTCATCGGTGACTTCTTCATCGCGTCCAGTGAATGACACCGGCTGGAAGCTCAAGAAGCTGATGATCTTCGGATTATCCAGCGCGAACTGGATGATCTTTCCCACCTGCTCGTTGTTGATTCCGTTCACGATGGTCGTCACCGGAACAATGTCGACGCCGGCAGCGTGCAGGTTCTGGATCGCGCGAACCTTCACGTCAAACATGTTGCCCACTTTGCGATGGGCATTGGCGGCGTTTCCGATTCCATCGAATTGCAGGTACGCATAGCGCAGACCCGCTTCCGCAGCCTGTTTGCAGAACTCAGGGCTCTTCGCGAATTCGATTCCGTTGGTCGCAGCCTGCACCGAGTTGTAACCAACTTTGCGCGAGTATCGGACAGCGTCCAGGAAGTAAGGCGACAGCGTCGGCTCACCACCAGAGAACTGCACAGACATCTGCCGACGCGGCTTAATAGTGATCGCGTTGTCCAGCATGGTCTTGATCTCGTCCCAAGTCAGTTCGTGGACGAACCCAACCTGGTTTGCGTCCATGAAGCAGGGATCGCACATCATGTTGCAGCGGTTCGTAAGGTCGATCGTCAGCACCGATCCGCGGCCATGCTTCACCGTGGAAGTGCCGTGGTTGTGCAGCTTTTCGTCATTGTGCGCGCGGATGTCGCGGCCCGGGAAGACCTCTTCCAAGTGTTTGAAGAAGGCGGTGTCCATGGCCATGAGGTCTTCAAAGTGGCCGTGCTTGGGGCAGTCCTTCACCATCAGGATCTTGCCGTCGCGCTCAATGATCTGCGCCTTGATCTCGCCCACTTTTTCGTTGAGCAGGACTTCATGCGGCAATTTGCCATCGAGGATCTGCGAACGGATCTCCGGCACGCATCGCGGGCACAGCGAATCCGTCGTCCGAGGCCAACCCAACGGCGGCTTCTGCTTCTCGTACGATTTCAACAAAGGTTTGTCTGACCACTTCGGAGTGAAGGAGGGCTTCTGGTTGATCTGGTTCAGCGAATCGAAAACAGTCCACGCCCCATTGGCGGCGATCGCTAAGGCCTTCTCGGCGTACTTAATCGGTTTATGCATTTCTCGGTCTTCATCTCCTCAAATAGTCTCGTCAATGCTGACAAAACAAAAAAACAAACATCGGCGACTGCGAATCCTGTTCGCTTTGGCCGAAGTCCTGCATCTATAAACAGATACAGTAAATCCACTCTAGGTTATTGGCTATCCCCTTGAACCTAAACAGGTAACCCCCGAACGGAGCAAAATGGTCAGTGAATGGGGATTAAGGGCAGGGAACGGGGGTGGCTTCGATCTACATCCCGACCCCGAAGGGGAGGGAGCCCTATCGAAACTACGCGAGTTGGATCGACCCAAATTTTTCCGCTTCTCATCCAGAGCGCAGCGGAGGGATCTGCTTTTGGCTTTGAACCCGAAACTCGAGACGTGAAACTCGAAACGAGCTTCTTCTCGTCCCTTTGACTTTAACGAGAAACTAGAAACCAGAAACGAGAAACCGCTTCACAAATCCGTTTCATCCATGAAATCCGTGGCAAGCCTTTGGCTTTGACCTTACCTTGACGGCTTATTGTCAGCACTCCCGTTGTCACTTGTCATCCAGAGCGCCTTTTTTCTGGCGCGAAGGATCTTGCGCTTAGCGACACCTAATCGCTGGCACGAGCACCAAGTTCTGTCATTCCCGCCTTTGACTTCAAATCCGCGTTGATCCGCGAAAATCCGCGGCGGCTTTTGCCTTTGACTTTAACCAGAAACCACAAACCGCCTCACTTGTCAGCCAGGATTCGGCCCATCGTCGTCGCATTGTTGTTCTTGACCGCGGCCTGATACAAGGTATCAAGCGTGGCGACAGCCTTCTTGTCATCGTCTATCGACGCCAATGCATTCGTATTTGCGGGTGTCGTCATAAGCAAGGTTCCAAGTGCGAGAAATAGTAGCAGTCTTTTCATGGAGTTCTCCGCCGAAAAGGATACACGGTCACCTATTCAATCTTGCCGCCAAATATGCTTCCCACGGCGGGGGACAGTTCGGGCGACTGCTACTGTAAAAAAGCAGGGCTACAATATATTCGTGACCAATCCGCCGAAACCGATGCCCTTCAATTTGCCAGAATACGAACAGGCTCAAGCTAAGTTCTTGTACAAGGCCGTACACGAGTTGATGGAAGCGAAAGACGAGCTGTTCCGAAGTATTCCAAAGGCTGCCGCGGTTGAATCTATTCCCACAAGCCAAAATACGATGCCGTCTGGCGAAGTTGTGCTTACTCCGCCTGTCCTTGTGGGTGCCGAGCTCTTATTCAACTATGAAGATATTCAAGCATTCAAGGTTGATGCATTTTTGGAACAGGTAGATAAGGCTGCAGATGAGAGCTTGAGAGTCGTGATGACCAATTTTTTTAAGGTTTTGAAAAATTTAACTGACGCCACCGGCAATTCGGTGGACGCCGGTGGCAAACCAGTCAGCCACGATTTGATTTTGGACATGTACGAAACAATGGAAATGCCTTTTGACCGGGATGGCCATCCAGAGATGCCTACAATAGTGATGCATCCCAAAATGGCCGAGCAGATGAGAGCGCTTCCTGCTCCAACCCCCGCCCAAGAACAGCGCTTCAAGAACATCATAGAAAGAAAGCGGAACGAACATAATGCTCGCCAACGCGATCGAAAGTTACGTTGAAACACTGGGTGAGCGCGAATTTGACGCTCCTTTCATTGCACTGCTACGTCTGCATAATTTCACGGACATTCATTTTCTACATGGAGCTTTCGAATTCGGGAAAGATTTCATAGCAAAGCGAGTCGAAGAGGAAGGGATTTGTCAGTATGTTTTTCAAACTAAGGCTGGGAATATAGGACTGACCGCATGGAATGAGTGCCGAGGACAAATTGATATGCTTCGGACGAATGCCCTCGCGCACCCCAATTTCGATGCCACCCTGCCCCGACGAGCGATATTCGCAATAACCGGGCAGTTGATAGGTGGCGCGAGTCTCGCGGCACAAGAGTACAAGAACCACCTGCAGTTACTTGGGGAGATTGAGTTCCTCACCTGGGACAAGCAATCAATAATTGAAATGATTGCATCCCATCCGGGTTCCCTTTGTGAATCATCGCCGGATTTCTTGAAGGTACTTGGCTCGACCCAGGCCAGCCTTAATTTCCAGGAACTTGAGAAGTATTCACGGAAGTGGATAAGAGAACCGGCGAATACGGAATTGTCTCTGCGAGACGTCCTGGAATCGGCAGTACTCGCCCACCACTGTGATCAGCAGGGGAGGTGCGACCTGGCCTGTTACGTCGCCCTCATGATTGTGCGGGGTGCAATAGCCACGGCGCACGAATCTGGAGATTTGCCCGAACCGACTAGGGTCACATCAGATGCCGCAATAAAAATATTTCGCCATTATGCAATGAAGATTTGGGACAGTGTTTCCACGCGATTCTTGTCGAATGACGAGTTGGTTCGATCTGGTCGCCCTGCGGCCGGTTTCGTCACCTACCCAGTGCGGTGTCTCACCATCGTTGAAATTCTTTCTCTGCTCGCCTTGCTTGAATTGGGTTCGTCGCCGGATTTGTCGAAACAGATTGCTGATTACGTCGCTCGCTTTGTCGTCGCAAACGAAGGAGTTTCGCACCCAATTTCTGATCGCTGGGGAATCTCTTTGGCGCTAGGGGCCCTGCTCCTGTTTAAACAAGACCAGCGGGAAAGCGCTCGAAATCTAATACTTTCAGCGGTTAAGTGGATCGCTGACCGCTATGAAGGTGACAATTTTGGATTGGCAGGATCTTACGCCACGCCGGAGCAAGAGGTTGCGTACCTGATGGGTTCTCCATTCGAGCACATCAAAATTACAAGAAGACCCGAAAGCTATATTGCAAGTCAGATTCTCGATATTTGTGCCGTCGTCGAAGAGTCGGAGCTCTACAACTCGGCAATGAATGAATTCCTAGCGGTAGGTCTCTGCTTACCGGTGATGGAGATGAGTGATACACCTGCCCAATACTCTGCCCATGTGAGTGGGCAATCCTATGAACCGAACATGCCCTATGAGCAGTGTTGGTTGCCGTCGGACGGCTGGAAAGTAGCTCCCCATCATAAGCGTGGTCCTTCTCGGTATTTCGTTGAAAGGGCCGCTGGACTGTGGGAGCAAATCGCTCTAAGTTGTGTGGTCAGGGATCGCCATTCGGTACAGAGCTGGCGCAGGCTCTTGGTTCCTAGTAGCCAGTTGTCCTAACCAGTTATGCAATTCTATTTGACATAGCAATACACGCTTAAATATCATTCCGCTATGTCCCTCCGCACCTGCACCCACATCAAATCCAACGGAGTCCAATGCCGCTCCGCCGCTCTTCGCAATTCAATCAAGTGCTACTTCCACCACAAGCATCGCCGACGCCTGAAGCGCGACGTCATCCTTCAATCTCTCAACACCAAGCGAGGACGCCTCACCGCCATCGACCAGATCCTCCATGCTGCGTTGACTGACCGCATCGATCCTGAAGTCGCGCGGACCTTGCTCTACGGCATCCAGACCACGCCTAACTCTTAGTGGCTCAATATTTTGAACGAAAGTGCAATCGAATGACGACCTTACAAGCCAAAAATTCGTAAGTTGAACAAAACAGCAATTTTACGAAGGGCATACCCTTCGCCCGGGGGCTATACTTGCATCGCTGAAACCACGCGGTACCAACTATGCTGGACCAAAGCGTTTCGCACTACAAGATCACCGGAAAGCTCGGAGCGGGCGGCATGGGCGAGGTCTATCGCGCATCCGACTCCAAGCTCAATCGCGAAGTCGCGCTGAAAGTTTTGCCCCAGGAATTTGCCCGCGACTCCGAGCGCATGGCGCGATTCAAGCGTGAAGCCCAACTACTGGCGTCGCTGAATCATTCGAACATTGCCACCATCTTCGGACTGGAAGAGACCAACGGCAGCTTTGCGCTGATCATGGAATTGGTGGAAGGCGAAACGCTCGCCGAACGTATCGCTCAAGGCCCGATTCCACTCGATGACGCGCTGCCTATCGCCAAGCAGATCGCCGACGCGTTGGAATGTGCGCACGAAAAGGGAATCATCCATCGCGATCTGAAACCCGCGAACGTGAAGATCAATCCCGATGGCGTCGTGAAAGTCCTCGACTTCGGTCTGGCGAAGGCGCTCGACGGCCAAGCTTCGAGTTCGGACCTAGCCAAGTCGCCTACTATCAGCCTGGCGGCGACGCAAGCTGGAATCATTCTCGGCACCGCCGCATACATGAGTCCGGAACAGGCCAAAGGCAAGGGCGCCGATCGCCGCGCCGACATTTGGGCCTTCGGTGTCGTGCTGTTTGAAATGCTCACCGGCAAGCAAGCATTCATTGGCGAGACGGTTTCGGACACGCTCGCCGGAGTGCTGCGCGCCGAACCGGAATGGAGCGCGCTGCCGTCGGATGTCCCACCGGGAATCGTCGGACTGCTCCATCGTTGTCTTACGAAGGACCCAAAGCATCGGTTGCAATCGATCGGCGACGCGCGCATTGAGATCGAAGAGTACTTGGCCAATCCGAGCGCGAAGGCAGTATCGCCGAACATTTTGGCAGTCGCAGCGCCGTCGCCGGCTTGGTTGAAATGGGCAGGCATTGCAATCTCTGTCGCACTGCTGATTTCAGTTGCATTGCTTTGGCGCGCGACTCGGCCCGCAGAGAAGATCGTTTCGCGTTATTCGATCGCAGTGCCCGAAAATCTATCGCTGAACCTCATTACTCACTCTGTGATTGCCATCTCTCCCGATGGCTCCAAGGTAGTGTTGGCGCTGGTATCGCAAAGCGGCGCGAATCATCTTTATCTGCGCAAGCGCAATGACTTTCAGATGACCGAGCTTCCAGGCACCGAAAATGCGCAGGAAGCATCGTTCTCTCCGGACGGCGAATGGGTTGCTTTCTTCGCTAGCGGAAAGCTCTTGAAAGTTTCGGTATCAGGCGGACCGCCGATAGCTGTGACGGAATTAAGCGCCAATCGGATTGCCAACGACGGTCGTGGAATCACATGGCCTTCTTCTGAAAGCATTGTTTATTCTCCCGACGCGACCGATGGTATTTTCCAGGTTCCATCTTCCGGCGGAACTCCTAAGCAGATCACCGCTCCGAAGGCGGACAAGGGAGAGCGCTCGCATCGCTGGCCTGAGGCTCTGCCTGGCGGCAAAGCTGTCCTGTTTACGGTAGGCACTATTTCGAGCCCTGACAACTACGACGCCTCGGACATTGATGCGGTGATGCTGAATACCGGCGAGCGGCACACAGTCCTAAAGAACGCCAGCATCGTTAAGTATGTCTCTTC
>JAOAPL010000144.1 GCA_025462925.1 Acidobacteriaceae bacterium | reverse complement strand
TGGCCCACCCCACCACGAACAAACGGTCTCTGACCTTGCCATCATCATTTCTAAAAATGCCATTGGTGGGATTCTCATCGCAACAGGCCAGCGACTCATAACCGATGCAGGTGACCACAAGATCGGCAGCCAGTTCGCGCTCACTGCCATCCGCGCAGCGGAACTGCGCACGCTCGACGCGGCCGGTTCCAGAAAATGCGATGGGCGTCATTCCGAAATGGAAATCAATCGTGACTGGCGCATCCGTGCGAGGCTCAAACTTTCTGAAAGTCTCAAGGATGGGCGCTCCGCCGGAGAGCTGGGATTTATCCAGAACCTGGGCGCGCGCGCGCTGCAGGGTTCCCAGCTCGGCCAACTCATGTGGGGTGAACTTCACGTCAGAGGCGGTACGCCTTCCCACAATATGTATCGATTCCAGCGGTTGCGCCGCCAAATGCTGCGTGATGTCGTTCGACAGGTCCGATCCCGCAAGCTCCGCGGGAGTCCTTGCCAGCACGCGAGCGACGTCGATGGCGACATTTCCGTTTCCAATCACGACAGCCGACTTCACATTCTCAACAAGCAGCGGCGACGAATCAGGATGTCCGTTGTACCAGGCCACAAACTTCCCTGACCCAATCACTCCCGGCAGATCTTCGCCGGGAATACTGAGTCTTCGGTCCCGCGATGCTCCCGTGGCAAGAACGACCGTATCGTAGTAATCGAGCAGATTGTCGAGTGTGACATCGAGACCCACATCAACGTTGCCGAAGAAATTCACCTGCTTGTGCGAGAGTACGCGGTCAAGGATTCGGCTGACTGCTTTCGTCGATTGATGGTCGGGCGCAACTCCATATCGCACCAGTCCGAACGGGACCGGCAGCCGATCGATGACATCGACCTTAGCATCGGGCACAAGACGCAGCACTTGGTCCGCAAGGTAGCACCCCGCGGGCCCGCTGCCGACAATCGCAATGTTCATGGAGGGTGTCAGTGGAGTTTTACGTATTCGTAATCAACGGGGTTATTGTTGATGCCGCGGTCCGGCGGCGCGATCCATGCGGCCATCTTGCCCGGCTGAAAAACCCCTTGCATCAGGCTGCGGATGAACGCCGTGTCCGATTCTCCCGGAAGCCACTGATCTTTTTTCGATTCGAACTCTTCCCTGCTGATCTGTTTGCCGCTTAAGTCAGTGGGGATTCCCGCCCAGCTTCCGATGTTGCGCCGGAATCGCGTACTGGGAAGCGACAAGCGCGCGCTGAATCCGGCTTTTTCGATCTGCCGATTCCATCGCTTCACTCCGATCTCGCAATCTTTGACGTAAGAATTTCGAGTTACTTCGTTCATCGCATTGCGCATGGGAATCTGCTCAGTTTTCGCGCCGCCCTTCCCATCCGGGAGTTCCAGCGTGTAGGTCTCCGCAGCGGCAACGTGGTCTTCATACTGGGACTCGTCAGGCCGCCCCTTCAATCCATTCGCGAAGTATGACGCTGCGTTGGACGAAGTGTCCGCGCCGAACAGATCGAGTGAGGAGCTGAACCAGAAATTCAGATATTTCTGGATAGTAGGCAGATCGATAGCGCCGGCATTGCGCAGCGCCACGGCATCATCGCTGCCAATCTCTTTCATCACTTCAAGCGTCCGCCGGATCACGCGGGAGATTCCCGTATCGCCCACAAACATGTGATGAGCTTCTTCGGTGAGCATGAATTGGCAAGTTCGCGCCAGCGGATCAAAGCTTGATTCCGCCAGCGACTTCAACTGAAATTTTCCATCGCGATCAGTGAAGTAGGTGAACATGAAAAAGCTGAGCCAATCGCTGATCGGTTCGTTGAAGGTGCCGAGAATGCGCGGCTTGTCAGCATCACCGGAATGCCGCTCCAGCAACTCTTCTGCTTCCTCGCGGCCATCGCGTCCAAAGTGCGCATGCAGTAGATAAACCATCGCCCAGAGGTGTCGGCCTTCTTCAACATTGACTTGGAAAAGATTTCGCAGATCGTACAGTGACGGCGCCGTGTGTCCAAGCAGCCGTTGCTGTTCTACCGATGCCGGTTCCGTATCTCCCTGGGTGACGATCAACCGGCGAAACGTCGAGCGAAATTCTCCGGGAATCTGCTGCCAGACTTCCTGGCCGTAGTTGTCGCCGAATCCTATGCGACGGTTCGGATCGCGGTCCGCCAGAAATATCCCCCAACGATAATCGGGCATGTTGACGTAGCCATACGTCGCCCAACCTTTTGCGTCCACGGAGGTTGCCGTGCGCAGATAGACGTTCGATAATTGGAAATCGCTAGGCCCCAGGTCTTGCCACCATTTGAGAAATTCCGGCTGCCAATGTTCCAACGCGCGTTGCAGTGTCCGGTTGGAACCGAGATCGACGTTGTTCGGAATGCGGTCCTGATAGTTGATCGACATTTACACTCTCTCCCAATTAAATCTTGCCTTTGATCCCTTGCCGAAAAGCTTCAAGGCTCCGTGTTCACCGGTTGAATTCGGTCGGATGAAGACCCAGTTCTGCCACGCCGAAAGCCGTCCAAACACTTTTGTCTCGAGGGTCTCGTCGCCGGCAAAGCGCAAGCTTGCTTCCATGCCGGTGAGCGCATCAGGAGAAAGACTCGCGCGCTCTTCGATGGCGATTCGAATCTCATCGTCCCAATCGAGGCTGTCGGGCGCGACGGTGACCAGGCCTAGTTCCTCCGCCTGCTCAGCGTCGATCTTGTTCCCTTTTTGATTTCCGAATTCCTTCACCTTCTCCGGCGCACCCAGAAAGCGAGTCTCAAGACGGCTTCGGCCATTAACCATTGGAAGCAGTCCGAAATTCATTCCATCTAATGCGATCTCAGGCTTGGCTCCATCTTCGGATTCAATCAGCATGTAGCTGCGGTCGGCAGCGAGCGCGAGTTCATACAGGATTCCGGCGAAGCACGATCCCGGCTCGATGATGGCGTACATGCTGCGCGAGGAAACATCCAGCCGGGCAAATGTCCGGCGCAGAAAACCGATCGTCTCGCGCACGAGCCAATGGCTTTGGTTCTTCAGCAGGACGGCGTCGGCTGCCAACACAGCCTCGGCACTGCCTTTGGTCTTCAGCAACAAGAGCCCGAGTTCCAACTCATTCGTTCTTAGCAGCAGGATGGCATCGTCAAGTTCGCGAGCTAGCTCCAGCGGCCACCAATTGCCGTCTTGCGCAGCCGCGTGGATTTGCTCCACCGTCTCGGACTGCGCGCCTTCGGGGGCACTTACCGTGAGCGTGGCCGTTCGCGCTGCGCGATCGAATACGACATCGACGTATTTGTAGTGGTAACCGTTGTCGTCGATCTTCCGTTGAAGAGCGCCGAATTTTATTCCCTGTGCTGCTGCGGGTCGCGATGAGGCGCTCGCAAGTTTCTCTGCGCGCTCCCGCACCACCGCTTGAAACTTCGCCGGTGGGACCACTTCGTCCACTAGTCCCCAGGATTTTGCGCGATCTCCGCGAACGCCATCAGGGTTGGTGCAGAACATATCTGCAAGGTCGCGACGCACTTTTCGCTTGTCCACCACGCGAGTCAACCCGCCGGTTCCGGGCAGCACACCCAGCAGTGGAACTTCAGGAAGACTGATCGCGCTGGAGCGGTCATCGATCAAAACGATATCGTCGCAAGCCAGCGCCAACTCATATCCGCCGCCAGCCGTGATGCCATTCAGTGCCGCGAGAAATTTCAGCCCGTCATGGCGACTGGAATCTTCCATGCCGTCGCGGGTCTCGTTGGTGAACTTGCAGAAGTTCACCTTCCACGCGTGCGAAGAAGATCCCAACATATAAATGTTTGCACCGGCGCAAAACATACGCTCCTTGCCGCTCGTCAGCACCACACACGCAACTTGCGGATGCGCAAACCGAATCCGCTGCAGAATATCGTGCAGCTCAATGTCAACGCCGAGATCGTATGAATTCAGCTTGAGTTTGTAGCCGGGCTTCAGGCCACAATCCTCGCTCACGTCCATAGACAAGGTCGCGATCCGGCCATCGACGGCCAGCTTCCAGTGCTTGTACGAATCGCTGGAACGATCAAAGGTGATCAACTCGGGCTTTGTGGCTTCTTCAGAGACAGCTTGCATGATGTTCCTCTGCAGTTGAGTATTATTGTGCACTTACTTTGATGCAAGAACCTAATTAGGAATTATATTGCATACGAAAAATCACGACTTCGCTGGCGAGCGTTCCTCGCCACGAACTACGTCCAGCAACATGGTCAAGCTCTCGCCCAATGATTGGCTGCTGGTATCAATTGCCTTGTCCGCCATTCCATACAGCGGCTCGCGCACGGCTAGAATGCGCCGCAAGTCTGACATCGACTCATCATTGTCTGCCATCGGGCGCATGTCCCCTTGCGCAATCACTCTCTGCATGTGCTCTTCGGGAGTCGTCCGCAGCCAGATAGTAAAGCAAGTCGTGAGAAGCCGCTCGAAGGTCGCAGGTTCGGAAACAAGGCTGCCGCCACTCGACAGCACAAATCGCGGATGTCGCTCCAGTACTTGCTCCAGACATCGGCGTTCGAGTCGCCTAAATCCGCTCTGCCCATACAGGTCGAAAATCACATTCAGCGTGACTCCGCCGGCTTGCTCGATCAGCCGATCCAGTTCGATGAACGGCATTTCCAGACGCTCTGCCAGCATCGCTCCGAGCGTTGACTTCCCTGCTCCGCGTAGTCCGATCAGCGCGATCCGATTGCGACGCGTGTCCGTATCCACTCCGGCAAAGTTGTCGATCAGCAGTTGCCGCGCTTGCGTGAGTTCTTCCGGCCGCAGGCGGCGCAGGAATTCTGTTGTATGGATGAGGTCTATCGGCGGCTCTGGCCCTTGAAGCACCAGCAGCTCAAGAGGGATGTCCAGCGCTCGGGCGATATCGCGCAACAACAATATGGAAATGTTCCCTTGGCCCCGTTCCAGTTGGGCGAGGTAGCGTTCGGAGACGCCTGAATCGCGAGCGAGTATTTTGCGCGTCATTCCCCGCCGCGCGCGTGCTTCACGCACACGGTCGCCAAGCGATTTCAGATATTCTGTCTCTCGCTCGGCATTCTGTTCAGGAGGAACCTGAGACACCTGTGAAGTATTATTTCCCATGCTCTCGCTGCAACATGAATTATACTGCCTAAGTACTTCTTTTGCAGCAATTCGCATCCAATTCCGGACGTAACAGAGGGAACGCATGGGGGTTAGCATCACGATTCTGGTAGGCACCATGACCGGGACGGCAGAGATGGTGGCGCAAGAGGTCGAGCAGGCGCTCGAAAATGCCGGCCATCAGGCGACCATCGAGATGATGGATAACCTTGACGCCTCGGTCTTCCAGCGCGGCGGAGTCTTCCTCATCTGCACATCTACTTACGGTCAAGGCGACGTTCCCGACAACGCACAGAAGCTATTCGCAAGCCTAGAAACCGACGCGCCTAATCTTTCATCTGTCATTTACGGAGTGATCGCTCTCGGCGACCGCACATATAAAGAGACCTATTGCGATGGAGGCAAGCGCTTCGACGCTCTGCTTACCAAACTCGGCGCGCGCCGCGCCGGTGACGTCCTGCTGCACGACGCCAGCTCAGGAACTCTGCCGGAAGAAGTCGCAGCCGAGTGGGTCGTGCCTTGGGTCGAGCAGCATCTACAAACATCTTCGGAGCTCGCATAATGTCCTCGCAAACAGAACCCCTCATTGTTCAAAGTTATCTCGGCGGCAAATGGCAAACCGGAAGTGACCGCGGAGCGGCGCTCGTCAATCCCACCGACGGATTCACCATTGCGTTCGCCAGTTCTAAAGGTCTGGACCTCGGCGCCGCCCTCGATTATTCGCGTCGTGTCGGCGGACCCGAATTGCGAAAGCTCGGCTATGCGCAACGTGCCGCCTTGTTGGGAAAGATCGCCGATGTGCTCGCTGCTAAACGCGAACAGTGGTTTGAGATCGCCCGCAAGAACTCCGGCAACACTAAAGCCGATGCCGGCATGGACGTCGACGGCTCCATTGGCACGCTGAAGTACTTCGCGAAGGTCGGCGCCGCGCTTGGCGATTCCAATGCGCTCGCCGACGGCGCTCCCGCCCGCCTCGCGCGTGACCCGAATTTTCAGGGACTTCACATCGGCGTTCCCATGTCAGGCGTAGCCGTGCACATCAACGCATTCAACTTCCCCGGATGGGGACTCTGGGAAAAAGCTGCGGTCACGCTTCTATCTGGCATGCCTGTTTTCGCTAAGCCAGCCACGTCCACTTGCTGGCTGGCGAAGGAAATGGTCGCCGCAGTAGTCGAGGCCGGGATTCTTCCAGAGGGAAGCTTGTCCATCCTTTGCGGCTCGCCTAACGAGATGCTCGATCATCTGCAATTCGGAGATGTCGTCGCCTTCACCGGTTCTGCCGGAACAGGGCAAAAGATTCGCCAGCATCCGCGCGTTCAGCAACAAGGAGTGCGCGTCAACATCGAGGCAGACAGTCTGAATGCCGCGCTGCTTGGCCCTGATGTCTCAGACGGAAGCGCCAGCTCGCATTTCTTCGTCCGCGAAGTCGTGCGCGAGATGACTCTCAAGGCGGGACAAAAATGTACTGCCATTCGCCGCGTACTGGTTCCTGCCGATCGCGCCGCAGGTGTCGCTTCCGCGCTTGTAGCTGCGTTGTCTGAAGTCAGGGTTGGTAATCCTGAGAACGAAGCCGTCGGCATGGGGCCGGTCGTCAATGGGCAGCAGCGCAAGAGCATTGAAAACGGAATCAAATCCTTGAGCAAAGAGGCAAGCATCAGATATCGCCCGGCAAAATTCACGCCCGTCGATGCTGACCCCGAAGCCGGCGCATTCGTTCCGCCGACACTGTTTGAAGTCGCCAATGCTTCGCAATCATCTTTAGTCAACGATCTCGAAGTCTTCGGGCCGGTCGCGACGGTTGTCCCTTATCGCGACAAAGATGATTCATTCGCCATCGCGCAGCGCGGCGGAGGATCGCTCGCAGTCTCCGTTTTCAGCGAAGATACAAACTATCTTGCGGACGCCGCCACTGCACTCGGCAGCAGCCACGGACGAGTACTGTTAGTCGACCCCTCGATCGGCGACTCCCACACCGGACATGGCATCGTCCTGCCATCTCTTCTGCATGGAGGTCCGGGCCGCGCCGGTGGCGGAGAAGAACTCGGAGGATTGCATGGTATGTGGCTCTATCATCAAAGAGTGGCCGTCCAGGGGTCAGGCACGACGTTGACTGCAATCGCCAGCCGCGCGGTAGAGATCCCCAAGTAGTCAGAACGAGAAAGGGACAACATGGCTGATTGGGTCCACACATTTAAGGGAGCCATACTCGCGTCGGAGTACGACTTCACCGCGCACATGAACTCGCAGATGTACGTCTCGCGGTTCGATCAAGCCACATGGTTCCTGCTGCACGCAGTCGGCGTAACGCCTGCATCCATCAAGCAACAGAATTGCCGGTTGGCCATCATCCGGCAGAATTATCAGTTTTTGGAAGAACTGCGCGGCGGCGAGCTAGTCACTATCAAGAGTGGATTTCTTACAGTCGGAGAAAAATACTTTCGATTCCTGCACCAGATGCACAACTACGAAACGCAGAAGCTGGTTGCCACCAGCGACTGCGTTGCCGTTGAAGCCAGTTTGGAGACGTCTCGAAGCGTTCCTTTGAGTCCTCAATTGATTGAGAGGGCCAAGCAACATCTTGTGAGTGCCAACGTCCCGACATCCCCAAACTGGTAAACGCGAACATCAAAACCGCTACTCAAGCGGCGGTGGGGGGCCTCCCTCAAAGAAGACGTTTCCCGGCCCGCTAACTCTGAATGGCCCCCGGGGTTGCGGCATCGCTTTCAGCTTGTTCCATTGCTCCACCGTCAGGACCCGACGGATTCCCAGTAGCATCTGCGCGTTTGTTTTTTCCAACTCAGCCCGCGCCGATGCCACTTTATCTATCTGCTGAAGCACCTTGGCTTCATCAGGACGATCTGACTCGATAAGCGGCTCCAACAGCGCTTCCTGCTTTTCCAGGTTCGCGTGCATGTCGATCAATCGCAGCCGCGTGTCCTGAAATGTTTTTTCCATCTGCTGCACTTGCGACTCAGAGACGCCTATCTTTTTCACCAACTCGGAATTCTTCCACCACTTTCCTTGCGGAAATGGCCCGCCGCCCTCTTGTCTCATGCTGAACTCGATAGGCCCACGTTCTCCATCACGGATCATTATTTCCCGGCTTTCACCTCCACCCTTCCTTGTCGAGAAGCCGCGTTCTCCCGGAGGAGGTCCGCCTTGCGGTGGCGGCGGTCCATCTTGTCCCATTGCAAAACACGAAAACAAGAACGTGATTGTCAAAGCAACTGCTTTCAATTCCCTCTTCATTCGTCTCTCCTTAGTTTCTTGCATCACTTGGCCTGAGTTTTTTTCGATGTAAGCACCCGGTTACGCTCTTGCACTAGCAATCCTGCCGGCTCCAGTGCCGACGGCACTTTCCTATACATGTCGTATTGCACTTGCAGTAGCAGCGCTTCATCGCTTGCATCGCTCGATTGCACAGGGATTACCTTTGGAGTGGGATTCTTCATCAGCACCAGCGCGACAACCACGCTCAAGACGGCAATCGGGACAGGCACAGCCCATCGCCAACGCAAAGACCATGACGAACTCTTGTGTTCATCAACTCTCTGTAGCGTTTGCGCCCGCTGGCGACTCCAAAAGCTTTCGTCCTGCGCCGCTTCCGAATGTGCCGCTTTTGAGAAGTCTGCGACCATCGTCCGCAGTCGCTTCCCTTCCGCGCGGCACACTTCGCAGGACAGAAGATGCGAGTTCAAGAGCGAATCTCGATCTTGTCGCTCGGCCAACCACGCGTTCCACTGTTGTTCATCGATATGTTTCATCTGCTTGCCTTCCTCAAGGTTGCCAGCGCGCGAAACAAGTGCGTTTTCACGGTGCCTTGTTGCAAAGACATGGCCTGTGCAATCTCCTCAATGCTCATCTCCTCGGCAAACCGCAGAGTAAAGATGGCGCGTTGCTGCGTGGGCAACTTGCCTACGATCTCCCAAACCTCGCTCGCCTTCTCTTTCGCCAGCACGCTACGCTCCGGATCAGCGCGCAATTCCGGCTGCGCCTCGGCCATCACCGTTACGTCTTCGCCGGGTTGCACGGTGAACAGTCTGCGCCAGAATGCCAGCTTTCGATTGCGATGATGGTCCCGTGCCAGGTTCACGGCGATTCTCGTCAACCACGTCGCCACGCTCGAGTCGCCGCGAAACGACTTCCATCCTTTGAATGCGCGCAGAAAACATTCCTGCGTCAGCGTGCTCGCGGCGTCCTGGTCGCGCAGCATCGCGAACAGGAAACGGTAGATCCGTTGCTGATGCTCACGCATCATGCAATCAAAACCCGCTAGCTCCTGGCTCTCTGCGGACTGCTTGGCTGCCGTGATGGGCACGCTCAATTCCATCTGTTACAAGGTATAGACGAAGGACTGGATTTCAGGTTTACCTGCCCCGGAAATATATTTGAGAGGCCATGCTATTGTTTTCTGCATGGTCAGTAATTCATCTAACAATCGACTGCTAATCCTTGCATTCATGGTGCTCACGGCCAACGCCTTCGCCGTTATCACTGATGATTCAAAAACCGTGAATCCGAAGTCCACGCCCGCGCAGACATTTGACGTCTCATCAGCAACGCGATTCGCCGACCTCGCGCTCGCTTGCGTTCACAAGGAGTATCCCAACAAGATCTCGCACAACCTCAGCAGCGACGCTGATGTCGCCCCGCCGCGCAAGCTTACTCCGGCCTTCTACGGCTGTTATGACTGGCACTCGTCCGTCCACGGACACTGGCTCCTCACTCGCCTTGCCCGCACATTTCCTGACGCGCCGTTTGTGCCGCGCGCCCGCGCTGCTTTGCAACAGAGCATCACTCCGGCAAACATCGCGCAAGAAGTTATCTATCTGAAGGGTGAAGGACGCGCCAGCTTTGAGCGTCCGTATGGGTTGGCGTGGCTGCTGCAACTCGGACAGGAATTGCGGGAGTGGAACGACCCCATGGCGCGCGAACTCTCCGCGAATCTCGCTCCATTGGAAGAGGCCGCCAAAGACCGGCTGAAGACCTGGCTGCCAAAGCTTTCCAACCCCATTCGCATCGGCGAACACAATCAGACCGCCTTCGGTTTCGGACTACTGATCGACGCAGCGCGCGGCTCCGGCTCGGACCCAAACGACCGCGCATTTCTCGATCTGCTCACCAGCAAAGCGCGACAGTTTTATTTGAATGACGCCAACTGTCCGCTGGCCTATGAGCCATCGGGCGAGGATTTCCTCTCGCCGTGCATCGCCGAGGCCGATGTCATGCGACGCGTCTTGCCGCCGGCCGAGTTCGCAGCATGGCTCACAAAATTCCTTCCTCAAATCCCCACAACGGAATCGACCGCATGGCTGCCAACCGTCATTAGCCCTGACCGCAGCGATCCCAAGCTCGCCCATTTGGACGGCCTCAACCTCAGCCGCGCGTGGATGCTCGAAGGCATCGCCGCGGGCTTGCCGAAGAACGATCGTCGATTGCCTACGCTACGCGCAACTGCAGCAGCTCATCGAGACGCTGGCTTGGCCGCCGTCACCGGAGAACACTACGAAGGCGGACATTGGCTGGGCAGCTTCGCGGTTTATATGGTGACGCAACGAGGGATTGCGAAGCGGCAGTAAATTGGAAGGCAGATCAGAGCGATCGTAACCGGCGGGATAATGACCGTCGCACGCGACCTGCGATATCCGACTGCATCGTCAGCAAGTCTTTGAATTCGCAATCGTAGCTCTCCGCCCAGAGATGGGTCTGGTCGGAAACCCCGATCAGCTGTGCCGTAACACGTATGCGATCGGCTGCACGCCGCACGCTGCCTTCCAAAATGTAATCAACATGTAGCTCACGGCCGATCTGATCTATGCCTTTGTGGGACCCCTTGTACTGCATGGTGGATGTCCGTCCTATTACCCCAAGACGGCCCGGCTCCAGCTGCCCAAGTTGGGCAATCATCTCCTCGGTCATACCGTCACTGAACAATTCCTCCGCAGGACCACCGCTGAGGTTGTTGCACGGGAGTACGGCCAATCGAAGTTTGCGACCAATATCTGACGGGTGGACTATCTCCGTCCGAGCAATGAATCGGTAACCGTGTCGCGCTACCGTTTCAATATATTTGGGGCTGGACGCGGAATCGCCTAAGGACTCACGCAGTTTGCTGATTGCACGGTTGAGCCCGTGTTCGAAATCAACAAACGTGTCCACTGCCCACAACTCTTGGCGCAACTGCTCTCGTGTGACCAACATGCCCGGAACCCGCAGCAGTATTGCAAGAACGTGAAATGGTTGGTCCTGGAGTTTTATTTTTCGTCCACTCTTGCGCAGTTCCCGGGCCGGAATGTTGAACTCGTAGTCACCGAACTTGATCGTTGTCCGAATTGGGTTCAGCGAATCCATCCACAACTCCGGCTTGGCCGTTTGCCTGCCAATTCAAAGTCTCAAGGGAGCAGACAACTATTCAACAAGTAGATGATGTCCTGCGCATTGCAATGGCTGTACAAAAAAGACAAAGTGATGGCGCTTGGCAAGTAGAGGTATGGCCCGGCAAAGCTGTCGTATGCCGATTGCAGGCTGCGGAAACAAGTGGTGCAACAAGAACTACGGACAGGCTCGCTGGCTTTTCGAACAGAGTTTAGAAGCGGGAGCGGGTGGTTCTGTCCGGAAAAGGAAAACTGACATGAAAGAGATTGGAAGTGTGTTCAAGCGCAGGGGCAACCGGCGTTCTTTCTTGAAAAAAAGTGTGTTCGCAGCAGGAGCCGCCACTCTCGGTCCAGGGCTGCTCGGAAACGAACTTTCCGCATTTATTCAAGATGTAAAACCAGGCGGCCTGACAAAAGGAGACGCGGCAATTCTCAGGTTCCTGGCTGCGGCCGAAATCATTGAAACCGACTTGTGGCAACAATACAACGAACTAGGAGGGATCCAAGACAGCGAAGTGCCAGGAGGAACTGGGAATCCGCAATACACCGCGGCCCTTCAGGTACTTGATGGGGACATGAACCAGTACATCCACGACAACACTGATGATGAATTCAGCCATTTCACCTTCATTGACGCTTTCCTGGTTGCAAAGGGCGCGGCTCCAGTCAATCTGGATCAGTTTCGCACCTTGCAGGGCAGTACGGCGACCGGATCCAGCGGGAAGGCGCGGCTCACAAACCTCATGCAGCTGACCGTGGACACCAGTTGGTGGACCCGGTATCGCAGCAGCGCCAACAATCCCGATCTCGATCCCAACTTTACGTTCGCGCAAGCCATCCCGACTTTGTTTCAAGGGAAGTTTCCCGCCATTCCCAGAAACAACAATGACCTGACTCCGCCCGACCACCTGCAAGCAATCGCTAACACCGCAGGATTTCACTTTGGATTCATCGAGCAGGGTGGCACCAGTCTTTATCCCTCGCTAGCTCAAAGAGTCACGCATACTGAGGTCTTGAGGGTCCTGCTCAGTATCGGCGGGACTGAGATTGCGCACTTTCAGACTTGGCACGACAAGGCTGGCAATGCGCCTCCGCTGACCGACCCCACTACCTCAAATCCGACATTAGTCTTTCCGAACCTTAATGCACCTCCTTTTGGCGGAGAGGAATTCCAGACAAATTTGATCATGCCTGAACCATGTCCATTCCTCAGTCGAAAATTCCCGGTCTGCTCGATCATTCGTCCCACCGAGACACAAGGGGCTGCAATGGCCGCAGCCAAAGCCCTGACGGCAGATGGACTTTTCATCGGTCAAACGCCGCAGTTCTTTCAAGCCCTGCAAGATCTCGCATCGGAGGCGGATAAAGCGAGGTCTGGAAGAGACGACGAAGACTGATGGCTTCGATAAATGCTTGCGTGCCGTCAACGATGTTCCGAATGAGACTCAGCCGCGACGGTACTTAGAGATTTCTGACAACAACGTGATAACCCGCCATTACAACGATGGCGGGTTGTCTCACCAAATTAGTGAAAGTCTTTCGCCGCTGCCTATGACCTAACGAAGGTGCCGGATCACAAAGGAAAAGGAGAAAGCGATGAAATTGAGAATTCCCCCCAAATGGTTTTTATTTAGTGCTGCCCCACTGGCATTGGCAATCGGATTAGGCGCTGCAGGGACACCGACGCAGGTGGTCAGATGGGAGTCGTTCGTTGGAAACATTCGCGCTGTAGCCGCAGGCGCAGTGGGCTCAGGTACAGGAGCAGTGCAACCTGCAGGTGCGCCTTGGGTGGCAACTGGCGGCACTGCTCGCGTGGATCTCGCGACTGGACAATTACTTTTTCAGATAAAGGGGTTGGTGCTTGCGGATACCAGCGGCGTCGGAACTCCTGGAAATAACCCGGAAGTAGTCGGTACTTTGGTTTGTGACGCTGATGGCAGCGCAAGCGGTGGCAATTCCGTTCTCGTCTCAACCCCGAAAGTCACCCTCACTGCGCAGGGAGAGGCCCAGTTCAGTGGCAGCCTTGGAACGTTACCTGCTGTGTGCTCGAGCGAGCCTGATACCGCCTTTCTGGTCCGGAGCGTAGCTGGCCCTTGGTTCGCGGCAGGGATCGTGCGCACGCCGTAGCGGACTATGACAGATCATTTCATTGAAATAAAGGAAGGATAATCATGTTTGTTAAACGATTGGTATTAGTGTTCCTGCTTCTTGCAGCGCTCTCCAGCTTCACTGGCACGGCTATGGCTCAGGCCCAGCCGCAGCAGTTCGTCATCGTCTACGTCGAGTTCAAATCCGCGGACACGAAGGCCGGGAGCGAAGTGCTTGAAGCACTGGCCGCGCAGGCCGAGAACAGTTCCGGTGTCATCCGCTTCGACGTGCTACAGCAGGTCGACCGCCCGAACTTTTTCGCTCTGTTCGAGATCTGGACCAATGCGCAGACGTTCGCGGCCTTCCAGAACTCGTCGGCCGCCGTCCAGACCCAGCTAACGCCTCTATTGGAGGCGCCGCTCGATCAACGGCCCGGCAATCTGCTCACGGGCACCGTGAATCCTCGCGATCAACACGCACAGACCCGTCAGATTTTTGTGATCACGCACGTGGATGTCGACCCCCAGAATGTGCCCCAGGCCCAACCGCTGCTTGATACATTCGTGAGCGACAGCCTCAACGATCCCGGGGCGGAGACGTTCGCTCTGCTGAGCCAAACGCCGACCACGAACCACTTTCAACTCATCGAGACTTTCGCAAACCTGAAAGCATTCGAGGCCCACGTGAGCGAGCAGCATACGGTGGACTTTCGGACGAATATAGATCCGCTGTTGGGTGCGCCCTACGATGAGCGGCTCTATCAGTTCGTCAACCCGTGACGGTACATATGGTTGATGAATAGCGGGTAACAACCGAGTCAGTGCTGATGAAGGCGCTCGGAGATTTCTGACGATACGTGACAGCCTGCCATTACCAACAATGGCAGGCTGTCACACCAAATTGGTGTAACTTTCGCCGATGCCTATGGTCTAACAATGCATCGGCTCACAAGAAAAAAGGAGATAGATATGAAATTCAGAATTCTTACAGTTCCGATCCTAATTGCGCTGATAATCACCACGGCCTCGGCACAATACATACGCACCGATTTAGTGTCGAATCAGCCGGGAGTAGCGACTACTACCACTGACCCACGTCTTGTTAACGCCTGGGGTCTCGTTGCACTCCCCACCAGCCCCTGGTGGGTCAGCGACAATGGCACCGGGTTCTCCACACTCTACAATGGAGCCGGTGTGCAAACTCCACTGTTCGTAACTGTACCGCCCGCGCCATCGAGCCCCGCCGGCACCCTTGGCACGCCCACTGGTATCGTCGGCAATATCAGCACCAACGCGACCGACTTTACGATCACGGAAAACAACGTGTCGGCAAAATCGATTTTTATCTTCGCGACACTAGACGGCACGATCAGCGGTTGGAATCCCGCGGTTGCTCCCGTTAGTGCGACGGGCAACAGTCATGCCACCATCGCAGTTGATCGATCGGGCGTGGGTGCGGTCTACACGGGCTTGGCTATCGCGACCAACCAACAAGGCACTTTCCTGTATGCCGCCGATGGTGGTCCGAACGGTAGAGTCGATATGTTCGATGGCACATTCAGCCTCGTAAAGTCCTTTAATGACCCGGCCATCCCGAAAAATTTTGTCCCTTACGGAATTCAGACCGTAAATAGCCAAATCTGGGTGACGTTCACTGCTCTCAACAAAGCGCAGGGTGGCTTCGTGGACGTTTTTGATACAGAAGGTAATTTGGTGAAGCACTTCGCTCTCAACGGTCCTCTCCATTCGCCCTGGGGCATAGCGCTGGCTCCAGCGGATTTTGGTCCCATGAGCAATGCAATCTTGATTAGCAACAACATTGCTAGAGGCCGGATCAACGCGTTCAATCCGACGACGGGTGAATTTCTCGGCCCACTTCGCGACGCGAGTGGTAAGGCTATTGAAGTCGACAATATTTGGGCACTGGAGTTTGGCCAAGATGCTGCCGCGAACGCGAACGGTGCGCACAACCAACTCTTCTTTACAGCGGGCCCAAACAGTTATGCAAACGGCCTATTTGGCGTGATCACAGTTGGACCCTAGAAGGGCCGCGACAATCCAAGTCGACAACAACAGGAGATCCCTGCCATCACGGCGATGGCAGGTTGTCCCACAAATGAGTGAAGGTCTCTCCCGGAACGCGCCGAGGCCACCCCTCGGCGGTTTCGGAACCCTCATTCCGCTTTCTGCCATGTCGAACCCGGCTGGAACGTCGTCATGGTGCTGGCGAGCTTCCCCGTGGTCGGGCCCAGATCTTTTTGATAGACAACGTCATCGTCGCTGACGATGAAAGTCATCACGCCAGATTCTCGGTACTCCACGGGATACGCGATAAAGCTGACTCCTGTGTCCCCGTCGTCGGTCGCACTTTTGTTCGCGCCGCGGAGGACCCGGAAGTAGTAGCCGTCCGATTCAACTGGCTTATCTTGCAGTTTTGCGGGACCGTCATTGCTCGTCTGCAGCAAAGCGATGACGGGATTATCGGCAGCTCCTCCTCTCAGGTTCGACTGTTGCTCTTCTTCTCCCTGAGCTAGAGCGTGGCAGGCTTCGATCGCCTTGGTTTCGTTCTCGCCGATTCGCCGGTACAGCACTTCTCTCATGCCAGTCCTGGCGTCGAAGTGCCAGGTACCGTTACTGGCTACCAGCGGGACCGGAAAGGGCCAGTTCTCTGCGCCGATGTACAAGACCGAGGTCCGGTCCGGCTCAAGCACCAGGCGGTGCATCTCCTGATACTTATTGACGAACTGCTCGCGCTCCTGCTTGTTTTGAGCTTGGTCCTCCAAAGTAACGAGTGCTTTTCCTGCTCCGAGGATTTTCATCATGGTCTGCTCATCATCAGCCTTCACGGCAGCGACAAGAGCGCGAGCGGCCTTCTCGGGTGACGAGAAGTTCTCTGGGGCCGGACTCTGAGCAAAACCAAGTGGGGCATAGCCTGCCAGCAGCAATGCGAATGTTGCAGAGGCAGCCATCGCTGTAAGCCTGCCTCTAAAAGGTTTTCCGAAAGTGGTCGTTTTTCTGTTCATGATGCTCTCCATAATTTATCTACAATTTGCGAATGCTGAGTGATGCAAACTATCTGTGACCGCCTCCGTGACCGCCGCCGCCTCCGTGGAAACTCGATGCTCCGCGGGACGAGAATCCCCTTGCAACGCCTCCATGATTAAAGCCGCTGAAGGCGCCGGAATGAACGCCCGTGCCGCCATGCGGTTCTGCAAATCCGTGTGAGGCCGAAGCGCCGCCGCGAAATTCTCCGCCGCCGCGGAATCCCTGCGCATGATTGAACTCGCCACCGCGAAATTCTCCGCCGCGGTTGAATCCTTCCCGCCCGCGACCAAACTCGCCGCGGTTGACGAAGGTTCGGCTATGAGAGATGAAGACATTGTGGTTGAAGATCACCCTGCGGGCGCCCCAATCAAATCCCCAGTTGTGGAAGCCCCAGCCAAATCCGCTGAAGAAACCAAGTGCAAAGCCACTGCCAAACAGGATCCCTGGGCTTCCGATGTAGAGTCCGGGATACGAATACCAACCTGGGTAGGCGACGACTGGGTATCCATACACAACCCACGGATCGTATTCCGGCACGTAAACCACCTGCGGGTTCACCGGTTGGATCACAATCGTCTGCCCCTGAGTGGTTACAGTCTGCTGCGGTGTGCTCTGCAAATTCCCAGACTGCTGCGCTCGCTGACGCATGACTTGGACTGCATTCATCACATCCTGTTGTTGGTTCGTGTACGCATCCCCAAGTCCCGAGGTCCATGTAATGTTCTTATCCAGGTTTGCAAGAACGGTAGGATATTGCGTCAGGGCTTTCAAACTGGGATCCCAATTCTGCTTATTTACTTCCTGGGCTAGCTGGTCTCCCTTCAGGTTGGAATGCTGTTGCATCCATCGGTCAGCTTCCACAACTTGAGCCGGATAGGTGGAGGCTGCGAGAATCTGCGCAACCAGCGCATCCGGGTACAAGGCGATCGGAGCTACAAGTTGCTGCAACTGTTCAGGCGTTTCCTGTGCGGACTGAACCGGCGTTGGCGTTGTGGATGATAGTTCATTGGATGTTGGTGCAGTGGATTGGTCCGCCTGCTGGGCAAACCCAGGCGATGTAGCTAAGACCAGGGATACGCATAAAAACAATGTCAAATGCTGTTTAAGTAATTTCATGGTTGATTCTCCCGGTCGCTCCGGCTGAGCATTAGCCAAAATTTCTTTGGCACATCTCAGTCGGTTGCGACCCATAAAAGAAAAAGATCGGAAACCTGCTTCCTACTTTTTCGGTTCTCCCGGAGGGAAGTTTTTGAGCATCTTCTGCACTCCCTTGTCGAGATTCTTGATGTTTTTGTCGGACTTGTTTGATAGTGCGTCACTGGCCGAACCTCGCCAGACCATTTTCTGCGTCTGCGAATCCACCATGTCGAGCACCAGGGTTCCGACCTTGTAGTTGTCAACTGTCGTTGTCGAGGTCCCAAAGCCTCCGCCACGGAAACGTCTTCCGAATCCTCCTCCGAAATTGTCGTAGTACGTGTTGAGAGTCGGTTGGGTGGTCGTAATCTCCGTTGCCACGAGTGAGATGTTGCCGCCTGAAGGCACTTGCCTCCAGCCCTTTGCCGTCAAGGCTGCATCCACGTCGTTTTTGATCCGATCGACCCACAGCGGATCTTTTGTGTTGACGTCTTGCCACGAGTACGTCTTGTACTGGCCAAAATTTGCGCTCCGGTCATAATCGGTTTTCACTTGCTGCCCGAATGATGCAGCGGTCAGTAAAAAGAGCATTGCGATGGAGTAAAGTAGCTTGTCTATTTTCATGATTTCTCCTTTATATGATTAAGGTTTTTATGATTAAGTTTCCGTGATCATCTGGCCATCTCCTCCTATTGCCCGCTCTTAGCAGATTGGCCGATCTTGACAGACTGGCCGCTCTTAGCGGAGAGCGAATGCTCAACGGCATCAACGGCTTGTGCTGCATTTTGTTCGGCTGTTGACGGCAGAATCTGCATCTCGGCACTTTCGCCTTGCAACGAGATGCGGTCTAGGAAATCGGTGTTTCCGTACTTGTTGAATGAGACCTCGGTGTCAGACGAAGGAGTATTTGCATCGACCGTCATGCACTCGACAAAAGTGGATTGCGAATGATCGGCGCTTTCGAGCAGAAGAATGCCGAGGTGATCGTCTGATTGAGTCACTGTGTAACTGCCGGCAGGCAATTTGACGCTACCCGCATAAAATGCGAACGGTGCGTCGAACTTCACCGTCTGATTGATCTGCGCCATAGCAGGGATTGCCGTGAGGAATAAGGCCGCACTCATGAGCACAGCTATTTTGTTAAGCGTATTCATTTTGTTTCTCCTAAACGTTGTTGTTGTCTTTTCATGATTTCTCCTTCAATAAGTTAAGTTGGTTAAGTTTGTTGTTGTCGCGCTCATGCATAACGATGGCCGCTGTTGCGACCGTCGCGAGGGTGATCGCGAATGGCAGGACGGGCGCATAGATCTGTGCGTGGACTAATAGCAGGCCACCGGCAGTTGCGCCGACGAACAATGAAACGAGCACGCCTGCAAGCCGCCGCCTCTCTGCAGCTGTTACTGACCAGTTGGCGAAGTCGCTGACAAGCACGATGATGGTTGCCGTCGCAGCGGTCGTAAACACGCCTTCCACATGAAGATTCCGCACCGCGGCGCTCTGCATCCCCATCGCGATGCCCCACACGCCAAGGAGAACGTATGAGACATTGATCGAAGGCTGACCGTTACTCGCGAACCAAATGGCAACGAAAGCAGCATGGGGGATCAGCGAAATGCTGAGCGCGACCGTTACCCGTTGCGGCCACACGCCAGAACCTTCAGTTGGCCTTACGACCCGCGCCGAGATGTAGACGCCCACCGCAAACGCAATCATCGCGACAAGGATGGCCACTTTGCCCGGCCCACCAGCGCCCGCAATGCGGAGGCCAAGGAAGGCGATGTTCCCCGTCATGAAAGCGGAGAAGACCTTACCCAGAGAAAGGTAGCTGATCGCGTCGACGGCTCCGGACGAAACTGCTAGCGCATTAAGCAGCAGGTCGCGAACCTTGGATGCGTCCGATGGGTCGTGGAAGTTTTTCGATGATTCACTTTTCATGATGTAAATCTCAACTCTTTACTCTCTACTGCACACCAATTGCCACACCGCTCAGGACGTGCTGCGTGATGCAGCGATGATCGGCTTTTCCTTTTTCAGGGCACCCATCGTCTTTTGGTCCATGTTGAGGTGTGCCTGCACCAACTCGGGCGGGGTCAATGCCAGCCACTGGTTCAGCGACACGTCGGCAAAGTAGGGGCTGCGAAACATCTCCAGGAAGCGCAGCGTCTCGTCCCCGGTGTTCTCGATGTAGTGGCCCATCGCGAATGGCACGTAGCCAACGTCCCCTGCTTGATAATCGAAAGTCCGAGCTTTGCCGCTTGAGGCAAACACGGTCATACGCCCCTGCCCGCTGATGTAGTACTGCCACTCGTCGGTGTTGGGATGCCAATGCAATTCCCGCACTCCGCCTGGATCAACCTCAACCAGTGCCGCAGCAATTGTTTTCGCAGCCGGAAAGTTGGACGAATCAGCGATCCGAACCTGACCTCCCGCCACCTTGATCGGTTTCTGGGCCAGTAAGTGGTGGCTCAAGGTCACCGGCACGGTACCTGCCGGCGACTTAACCGCGTCCGACGCAAGCGGGCCGGGCACTTTTCCGCCGAAGATCCACTCAGGATTACTTGCAAGGTTGTCGAACGCAGCTTCGGGCACGCCGAAGTTCTTGGCCAGCACCTCCCGCGGCGTATGTGCAAGCCAATCGCTGAGGAGGAAAGTTTCGTTCTCTGAAAAATTGCCGTCGTCGAACACCAGCAGGAACTCACAGCCTTCCTCCAACCCTTGGATCGAGTGAGGAATACCAGCCGGAAAATTCCATAGGTCACCGACGCCGACATCATCGATGAAATTGTGGCCTTGCGCGTCAACGGCGGTGATGCGGCACCGTCCGGCGAGCATGTACGCCCATTCGGCCGCCTTATGCCAGTGCAGTTCCCGGATGCCGCCTGGTTTAAGGCGCATGTTTACCCCCGCAAGCTCGGTTGCTATCGGAAGTTCGCGCACTGTCACTTCGCGCGCCCAGCCGCCATCAGTGAGGCGGTTGCGCGCGGTCGTGAAGGAAAACTTGAGGTTGGGAATAGTACCGGCGTCAGTGGGGGGCGAGGCGAGCATGTCAGGGTTCTCGCGCTCCAGCGGCACATTTCGCGGCCCCATGATAGAAGCACCCCGATCACCACGGATCGGCTGTGGCCCATTG
>JAOAPL010000143.1 GCA_025462925.1 Acidobacteriaceae bacterium | reverse complement strand
GGTAACCAAAATCTGGATTCTTTGTCGCAATCTGGTCAAGGCCGGGAGGCTCCACTAGTGGCCAAACTGACGAATCGTATGGCCATTCTTCTTCACGGACCAGTCCCCAACCCCTCGTGACTCTCTTTGCAGTGATGGGCCAAATTCCTGTCTTTGCATCCCCCGGATATGTTCCTTCAAGTTGGCGACCTCGAATGAATATGTACTGTGCACTGAAACACGCCTGATTCACGTTGGTTCCTTTTTAATTGCCCACACCTGAGGCCGTAGTTTTCTCATCGCTAGACGTTTCGCAAACGACCGTTCGGAGAAACAGTCCAATCATAGGCGCGCTTCTCTTGGAACCGTTGGCAGAGTGGCAGTAGTTGGGTTCGCCGCCGATTCGCGAGAAATCCGAAGAAGCGGATGCGCACGAAGCCACGCGGCAGCAGGTGTAGCAGGAACCGACGAAGGAACTCTTCGCCACCGACCGCCATCGTCCGTTGCCTGCTTCCGCGAGCGTAGTCCTTCCACCGGAAGGTCACCTTGCCGTCAGCAACATTGACGAGCCTGTGATTGGAAATGGCCACTCGGTGTGTGTAGCGTGCCAGGTAATGAAGAACATGTTCTGGCCCTCCGAAAGGCCGTTTGGCATAGACCACCCAGTCATGACGAAAGAGCGATCGCAGGAAGGAGTGAAATGCTTTTTCATCGGCGAGGTGTCGGATGCTTCCAGGGAAGGAGAGCTCTCCGTCACGAAAGGCGCGCTTCAGGCCGGCGATGAACTTGCCGCGAAACACTCGGCTCAGCACTTTCACCGGGAGGAAAAAAGCGTACCGGAGGCGAACCCAGTGCTTGCCGTCGAGCGAGAGACCACCGCCTGGGATCACGCAGTGGACATGCGGATGATGCAGAAGATTCTGGCCCCAGGTATGAAGCACACTCAGGAAGCCGATCTGGGCGCCGAGATGCTTTGCGTCGGCCGCGACCTCCAGCAACGTGGCGGCACTGGTGCGGAACAAGAGGTCGTAGACGACCTTCTTGTTCTGGAGAGCCAGCCAAGAGAGTTCATGCGGAATCGTGAAGACCACATGGAAGTAGCCGACGGGAAGTAGTTCTCTACTGCGTTCATTGAGCCACTTGTCGCGAGCGCTGGTCAGACACTTCGGGCAATGCCGATTACGGCAAGAGTTGTAGGAGATGGCGCGATGACCGCATCGGGAACAGCGATCGAGATGGCCG
This sequence comes from Acidobacteriaceae bacterium, assembly GCA_025462925.1. GTDB lineage: Bacteria > Acidobacteriota > Terriglobia > Terriglobales > Acidobacteriaceae > JAICLA01. Next base: position 5,916 of record JAOAPL010000143.1, on the reverse strand, counting down.
CCCAGCGTGGATGTGCGGCAGTGCTCGATGGCGTGGAGCACACGCAGGTGGTGCCACGTAAGCCAGGAACGGTTCTTCTCGATGAAGCTGTTCTCGTGTTGGCGGATGATATCGGCCACCTCGAAGGGTGGCGGTTCACCGCTTTTGTAACTTCCGCGAGAGTTTAATGCCTTCAGGACGGGAGACGTCGATCGTGTCCAGGGGGTTGGCCACCGCCGTCAAGTGTTTCCGCGAAAGATGCAGATAGATGATCGTGTGTTCAATCTTGCGATGACCGAGCAGCACCTGGATGGTGCGCAGATCAGCGCCGGCTTCGAGCAGGTGCGTGGCGTAACTGTGCCGTAGCGTGTGTGGCGAGATATGCTTGGTGATCCCCGCGCGCTTCGCTGCCTGTTGGCAAGCTTCCCAAGGAACCTTGGTAGTGACGGGAACGTCCGCTCGCCAGTTCTTCAATGTGCCGGGAAACAGATAGTTCTTCGGCTTCATCCAGCGCCAGTAGACACGGAGCGTCTCCAGAAGCTTTTCGCTTAAGGGAATATCACGGTCATGTCCGCCTTTCCCTTGGCGAATGTGAACCATCATCCGTTGGCTGTCGATATCGGCGACCTGAAGGCGGCACAGTTCCGCGCGGCGGATACCCGCCGAGTACAGGGTCATGAGCATCGTGCGGTGGAAGAGGTTACTGGCCGAGTCGATGAGCTGCGCTACTTCCTCCGAGCTCAAGACCTCCGGAAGTTTGCGATACCGTTTGGGTCTCGGAATATCTTCGAGCAGATAACGTCGCTTCAAAGTCTTGATATAGAAGAAGCGGAGCGCGGCCACATGCTGCTGCACGGTGCCGGCGCCCAACTTCTTCTCCTGAAACAGGTAGGCTTGATACTGACGCAGGTGTTGCGGACCGAGCTTGTCGGGCCGTTCATGGAAATGGCTGGCGAATTCCTGGATGATCCGAAGGTAGGCTTTTACGGTACTCTTAGCGTAATTACGACGCTGGAGTTCCTCCAGCATCATTCTGCGAAGATGGGTCACAGGGACCTCCTTATGACTCACAACTTATCTTCACAGTCGGGCAATCACATCTCGGTTCACCTCACGCGAAGCGTCCGCCGCACCAGCGGCTTCGTTCAAACGCCCTTGTGGTCTTTGATTGTCGGCAACCCGGAAACTATCCAGAAACGGGCATCTGAGAGTTGGTTGAAGTTGGTTGTTCAGCTGTTAAGTCATTATCCGAACGGAGGCAGCCGACTGTGACATAACTGTGCCATGAAACCTGTTTTTGCTGTCAAAACTGACTTCTTTGACAGATCGCATTTGTTGATTCTACGCAACTTGTTGAAAGTAAAGAACTGTCCGAAGATTCCGGCTTAAAGGTCCGTCCGCCACTTTCAATAAGCTACGTCCGTTTTTCGCTTGCTTCGGCACAGCACTCGGCACTACTACAGGACCAATTTGGTGCGGGGACTGCTAAACCGGGTCGCGAACGTCAGCTACTCGCCTTTTGATACTTGTCGGGCTGAAATTTGCCACTATTAACGTAATTCTTGTTGGTCTCGATGTACGCCTGCCATTTCTCAGGCAGATCATCCCGCGGGAAAATTGCTGTCACCGGACATACCGGAACGCAAGCGCCGCAGTCAATGCACTCAGTGGGATCGATATACAGTTGAGGTACTTCATCGAACGTCGCGCGGCCATCGTCATAAGTGCGGCCTTTTGCCGGATGGATGCAATCAACCGGGCACACATCTACACAGGCGTTATCTTTGGTTCCGATGCAGGGTTCGGCGATGATGTAGGCCACAGGTCACCTCCATGCACGGACCCTATCATGCCTCTTCCCGAGGGATGTCGTAAAGATTCTGCTGGGCATTTATCTAGTCGAAGGCTGGGCGTCGGCCTACACTTCGCCCTGGGGTGAACGTTAGCAGCGCTTCGCCCATAAAAGCTTTGAAGAAACGCGACTCAGCGTACAATGCCGACCTGTTGGGACCTCCCAATGTAAAAGTGTCTGTGTTTCTTCCTTTCCTGGGCTCTGCTGAATGAGATCGCCATGGAGGAACAATGACCACGGTTCCTGCATCAGACAAGCACTACACGGCACGCATTATCGAGCGAAAAGATCTATCGGAGGATTTGTGGTTGATCCGCGTCGATCCGGGGGGGACCATTCCAGTTCAAGGCCGGACAATACGCAACGTTGGGCGTCGACCACAAGGATAAGCGTATCGAGCGAGCATATTCCATCGTGTCGTCGCCCTACGAACAAGGGCTGGAATTTTTTATCGAACTCGTACCAGAGGGTGCGCTCACGCCCCATCTCTACAAGTTGCAACTGGGCGATACTATGTTTTGCCGCAAGGTCGCCAAGGGCCGCTTCACCATCGACATCAAAAGCGGACGCACCCAGCATCTGCTGCTCGCCACCGTCACCGGGATCGCCCCGTTTGTCAGCTACGTGCGCACCCATGTACAAAGATTGGCAAAGCGGGAACAATCCCATGCCCGGCAACCACCAGCTCTACTGTCTGTAAGGTGGAAGCCGCTCGTCGGAATTCGGCTACCGCGAAGAGTTGGATCGTATCGCCGCAGAAGTGCCGTGGTTCAAATTCGTTACAACCATCAGCCGCCCGTGGGAGGACGCTTCCTGGACGGGCGAAACCAGACGCGTCGACGACTTGGTGCGAAAGTACGCGGATCTCTGGGGACTGCGGCCAGAAACCACGACCGCATACCTGTGTGGGCATCCCAGCATGTGCGAGAACGGGCAAGGCATCCTCAAGCGCGCCGGCTGGCAGAAAGGCTCCATGTTCGAAGAGGTTTATTTCATTCCGGGTAAAGAAGCAGGCGCCGAGTAGCGCGCACGCTAGACTCGCACTTATTTGTTACGAGTCTGCTTCATGTGGGCGGTGTACAATGCGGCCGAGCTAAATCCGAATTAGAATCAAGTTTAGTTCTTGAGTATCGGAGGGAGCTTCATGATTGTCGGTGTTCCCCGTGAAAGTTTTCCGGGGGAGCGGCGCGTCGCGCTGGTGCCCGCCGTAATTCCCAATCTCGCCAAAGCAGGCCTGGAAGTTGTCGTCGAGGCGGGCGCCGGATTCGAAGCCGGTTATCCCGACGCCGATTACGTCGCCAAAGGCGCGAAGATCCTGCCGAGTCGCGCAGAAGTTTTTCGCGCCGCCGACATCATCACGCAAGTTCTTTGCTACGGCTCCAACGACAAAACCGGCAAGGCCGACGTCCCGCTCTTTCATCGCGACCAAGTGCTCATCGGATTTCTTCGTCCCCTTGGCTCCGTCGAAACCATCAGCGAAATCGCTTCCAAAGGGGTCATCTCCTTCTCCGTCGAACTCATGCCCCGCACCACACGCGCGCAAAGCATGGACGCCCTTTCCTCCATGGCCACCATCTCCGGATACAAAGCCGTGCTCATCGCCGCGGACTCGTTGCCGAAAATTTTCCCAATGATGACCACTGCTGCCGGCACAATCACCCCGGCGCGTGTATTGATTTTGGGCTGCGGAGTCGCCGGCCTGCAGGCCATCGCCACCGCCCGCCGTCTCGGCGCCGTCGTATCCGCCTACGATTTGCGTCCCGCGGTAAAGGAACAAGTTCAGAGCCTGGGCGCGCGCTTCGTCGAGCTGCCCATCGAAGCCAAGGACGCACAGGACGCTCGCGGCTACGCCACGGCGCAGGGCGAAGAATTTTACCGCAAGCAACGCGAGCTGCTCGGTAAAGTGATCGCGGAAAATGACGTGGTCATCACCGCCGCGGTCATTCCCGGAAAGAAATCCCCGATACTGGTGACCAAGGAAATGGTCGCGGGCATGGCTCCGGGTTCGCTGCTGGTGGATCTGGCCGCAGAGCGCGGCGGAAATTGCGAGCTTACCCAGGGCGGCAAGAAAATCAACGTCAACGGCGTCACCATCATCGGCTGGTACAACCTGGCCAGCGCCGTGCCCTACAACGCGAGCCAGATGTACGCGCGCAATCTGACCGCGTTTCTTCTGCTGATGGTGAAGGACGGCAAACTTCAAATCGATGCCAAGGACGAAATCATTCGCGAAACATTGCTGACGCAGGGCGGCGAAGTAGTGAACGCGCGGCTTCGCGAATTTTTCCAGTTGCCCGTGCTGGGCACCAAGGGAGGCGCATAAAATGAAGCTGGACATCATCACCAGCCTCTACGTTTTCACGCTCGCCGCTTTCATCGGATTTGAAGTCATCCGCCGCGTCTCCCCGCTTCTCCACACGCCGCTCATGTCCCTCACCAACGCGCTCGACGCCATCGCCGTAGTCGGCGCCATCATTCTCGCCGGCGAACACAAGAGCAACCTCGCCGCAATCCTCGGCACCATCGCCATCGTCGCCGCCACCAGCAACATCGTCGGCGGCTTCCTCATCACCGACCGCATGCTCCGTATGTTCAAAGCCAGCGGGCCGAAAAAACCATGATGCCCACGGAAACTTTCATCGAGATCACCTACTTCATCGCCACCATTCTCTTCATTTTGTCGTTGAAGTGGCTGAGCTCCCCAACCACCGCTCGTCACGGCGTCTGGGCCGGCGAAATCGGCATGGCCCTGGCCATCGGTGGAACGCTGCTCTACCGCGGTATCGTCGACTACAAACTGGTCGCCATCGGTCTCGTCCTCGGCTGCATCATCGGCGTGCCCCTCGGCAAAGTCGCCATGACGGCCGTGCCGCAGCGGACCGCGCTCAGCCATGCGTTCGGAGCGCTCTGCGTCACGCTAGTGGGCACCTCGGAGTTCTACCTCCGCGCTCCCAACATCTCGCCTTTCATGATGGCCGTCCTCTCCATGGAGGTAATCCTCGGCTCGCTCACCTTCACCGGCAGCCTCATGGCCGCCGGCAAGTTGCAAGAAATCCTGCCGCAGCGCCCCATCACCTATAAGGGACAAAACTTCGTCAACCTCGGCATGCTCAGTCTCGCGATCGCCATCGCGGTCATTCTGTGCCTGCATCCAGAACAAATGAAACTCTTCCCCGCCATGATCATCATTCCGCTGATCTTCGGCGTCATGCTCGTCGTTCCCATCGGCGGCGCGGACATGCCCACGGTCATCTCTCTCTTGAACTCCTACGCCGGCCTCTCCGCCGCAGCCATGGGCTTCGTGCTCAACAGCAAGCTCCTGATCATCGCCGGCGCTCTCGACGGCTCCAGCGGCTTCATCCTCTCCGTCATTATGTCCAAAGACATGAATCGCTCGTTCACCAACGTGCTCTTCGGTGGCTTCGGACAAATCCAGGCCGCCGCCGCGGGTGTGCAGGAGCAGCGCCCCGTCAAGAGCGCCACCGCCGAAGAAGCCGCAGCGATTCTCGCCGCCGCCAGCAAAGTGGTGATCGTCCCCGGTTACGGCATGGCCGTCGCGCAAGCCCAGCACAACGTCCGCGAGCTCTACGACGCGCTCACCAAGCGCGTCGTCAACGTCACCTTCGGCATTCACCCAGTCGCGGGCCGCATGCCCGGCCACATGAACGTGCTCCTCGCCGAAGCCGACATTCCTTACGACAAGCTCCTCGACATGGACAACATTAATGGCGACATGGCGCAGACCGACGTCGCCCTCGTCATCGGCGCCAACGATGTCACCAATCCCGCCGCCCGCACCGACGCCTCCAGTCCGATCTACGGCATGCCCATCCTTGACGTAGACAAAGCCCACACGGTCATGGTCATCAAACGCAGCATGGCCGCAGGCTTCGCCGGCATCGACAACCCCCTCTACTACCTGGACCAAACCTTAATGCTCTTCGGCGACGCCAAAAACTTCGTTGGCAACATAGTCCGCGAACTCTCCGGCGGCGACGGCCACCACTAGCTAAGACTCCCTACCACACCAAAGTCATCCCGAGCAGCGATCTTCACGTCCGATCTTCCCCTCCACCCCATCCGGT
>JAOAPL010000342.1 GCA_025462925.1 Acidobacteriaceae bacterium | reverse complement strand
GGACTCCACTTCCACAATAGATTCCATAAGCGCGGCACAGGCCATTGTTATTTGATCTTTCTTGATCACCGCCGGCGGCGCAATCAGCAGGTGATCGCCGACTATGCCATCCACACAACCTTGCATCGGGTAAACCATTACACCGCGTCGCGCAGACGCTTCCGCCACCTTGCCGCAGAAATTCAATTCCGCCGCGAAGGGCGCCTTAGTTTGCCTATCGGAAACGAACTCAACACCGCGCAACAATCCGATCCCGCGAACGTCACCCACGCTATTGCAGGCGCGAAGTCTTTCCAATTCCTGCGCGAGTGCATTCCCTACGCTGTGCGGCGAATCAGAATTGGCCGCGGAGACCAGCTGCATCAGGTAGGTCTGTTGTAAAACAGCGCGACCCGCAGCCACAGCCAGCGGGTGCGCGTTATAAGTAAATCCGTGCGCGAAGTGCCCGCTTCCTTCTTCAAGTGCGTTCACAACTTGTTTGCTCGCGATGACAGCGCCCAGCGGCATGTAACCGCTGCTCAGTCCCTTGGCTAGGACGAGGATATCCGGCGAGACCCCCCAATGTTCCATGGCGAAATTGCGTCCTGTGCGTCCACATCCGGTCATCACCTCGTCGGCGATCAACAACACCTCGTTCTCCAGGCAAATCTGCCGGATGCGCTGCCAATATCCCTGCGGCGGAACCGCGGCCCCCAATGTAGCTCCGCTCACCGGCTCGGCAATGAAAGCCGCAACCGTCCCGCGAGATTCTTCCATCGTGCGTTCCAGCTCGTTCGCATATTGCGCGGCACAGCTTCCCGAGCCATCGCATCTGTACGCGCACCGATAGCAATAAGGCAGGCCGATGTGGCCGAAGGCCTCGGGGTCTTTCACCATGGGCAGGTATATCTGCCTGCGCCGCCGATTTCCGGACGCGGCCAATGCTCCCAGCGTGGCGCCGTGATAACTCTGTGTTCGGCTGATTATGCGGAATCTTTCCGGGCTTCCGATTTCTACCTGGTACTGTCGCGCCAGCTTGAGCGCCGTCTCCACTGCCTCCGATCCGCCACATGTAAAGAAGACCCGTCCGCCATAAAATGGCGACCCGGCAAACTTCAAAAGCTCTTCCGCGAATTGCTCCGCAATCTCTGTGGTGAATTGGCTGGAGTGGACGAACTCGAGCTTGCCTGCCTGCTCGGCGATCGCGTCAAGCACCTCGGGCACGCCATGTCCGATGAGATTGACGGCCGCGCTACCGGAAAAATCGAGATAGCGCTTGCCCTGCGCGTCCCATATATAGACCCCTTCGGCTCGAGTCGCCACCGGATATCTATTACCCAATGACCGGTGCAGAAGGCTGGAATTCAGGGCGTTTGGCTGTGGAACGACCATGGCAGCGAATTATAGGCGGCTGGGCCGAAATGCAACAAATTCAGGATTTCTGTTCCATTTTTGGTAAATACCTGTATAAATATTGTGCCTCTCAAGTACATTCTGGCTTGCTCGCTGTTTCCGCTTGAGAGAGGAAATCTGTTTCCCTAATGCTGCACCACTTCAAAAAAAATCAGGAGAGTAACAAAATGAAGAAGCTTGCATCCAGCATCATCGCCATGTGTATCCTCGCCACGTCTTTGGCCTTCGCCCAGGACAGCATGAAAAAAGACGACACAAAGAAAGACGAAAAAGCCGCCGCGCCTGCAAAGGGCAAGAAAGCTGCTCCAAAAAAGAAAGCAGCCGCGAAAAAAGGCGAAGCAAAGAAAGACGAAGCAAAGAAGGACGAAGCCAAGAAAGATGAAATGAAGGACATGAAGCACGACGACATGAAGAAAGATGCAAAGGCAAAGTAGTCGTCTGCTCTAGGATTCGTCTTCAGAATTCCATTCACGCCGGACCGTCATATAATGTGCCCTCATATAATATGAATGTCCGGCGTTTGTGTTTTTATTCGGAGGCATCCCGATGAACGCTACTGCCCGCCTCATACTCGCCACCTTGCTCTTTGCAATCGCGATAGCGCTCACGATCAATTCCGCCGTGGCACACAGCTTTACCCCACCGCTTCTTTCCGAACACAGTCGTCCCGCGGTAAAAGTTCCTGAACAGCCAGTGGCCATCGTGGCGGATGGCAAGACCTTTCACGATCCCAAATGTACTTTTCTTCACGGCAAGCCGGAGATGGTGAGCGCGCAAGAAGCGGTCCGCAAGGGCTATGCGCCTTGCGTCCGCTGCATGCGTCAGGCACTTTCAAAGTAGCAAGATCCGGTTTCGTCGATTGCTTCAGGCACGCGCTATTGCGGCACCGTCGTCACTTGTAACCTCTGCGCCCGCTGGCTTCTGCTGACAGTCACCGCTGACGAATCTGTTGCCGCTGTGCCCGCTTGAGCGCTCAGTACCGGAACTGTCGTGTCGTCCCGCGATGCGCGTGTAGGACGTATCAGGCTAGTGCCGCTCAGTACCGTGATCGCAACAGATGAGACTGAGATGTTTCCGCTCGAGTCCCACGCCTTTACCATTACCGTGTGCTTGCCGGGGCTGATGTTCAATGTGGTATTCAAGCTTGCGGTATGCACGCTGTAAACGCCAATGTTATCCACGTAAACCCACATTCCCGTTATTGGCAGACCCGAAACCGCAGTCGCGGTCACCCGCACCGGAGAATTTACCGACGCTCCATTTGCAGGACTCGAGATTGTCACGCCCGGTGCCGCGACGGTCACGATTTTCGTCGTAATAGTACTGGCGCCCAAATTGTCCGTCAGCCTCGCGACAACCGAATAGGTTCCTGCTGTCTTGTAGGAATGAGTTGCAGCCGATCCAACCACGACGGTGCCATCGCCGAAATCGATTTGCGATCCTGCGATTGTCCCATCAACATCACTCGAGCCCGCAGTTGACGCCGATACGCTGACCGGCGCGACCCCGGAACTTGGCGTCACGCTCAGCACCGCCTTCGGTGGCTGATTCGCAATGACATTGATGATGCTGGTCGCGAACGAACTGGCGCCCAGATCGTCCGTCACCTTAGCTGTAACTGTGTATAAGCCCGGCGCGGAATAGACGTGCGCGGCCGCCGCACCGCTTGCTACCACTCCGTCTCCGAAATCAATCTGCGAGGCTGCGATCGTCCCATCCACATCACTCGAGCCAGCAGTTGACGCCGAAACGCTGAGCGGCGCTATCCCCGAACTCGGTGATACAGCCAGCACTGCGGTCGGCGGCTGGTTTGCGATTGAATAGCTCACTGCTGCCGAGATCTGGTTCTTCAACGACGCCTTCGCGATCGCTTTCACGTACAGCGTGTAATTGCCCGGCCCCAAAGCCAGCGACGACAAATCATATTGGTAGGTGCCTGTTGGCACATCGCCGAGTGGCATCAAGTTTTGTCCGTCTGTAGAGATGAAAACGGAATAGTGGTCGAGCGTGTTCTCCAGCCCTGCGCCTTGCAGGCTCCATTGCAACATCGCGCCCGAAACGGTGGCGTTCACTGACAAGCAGTTGTCGATACCGCTTTCGATCGATGTCCCTTCTTCATAGTCATTCCACGTAGCTACCTGCAAGTACGGAAGCTGCTTCGTACTGGAATAGAACTTGCCCGTTTCCGCGAGCGTATTCAACCATGTTTGCCCGCACTGTTGGTCGACTACGCGGTTCGCTGACCATGAAGCCAGAACATCATTGAACCCCTTCGAGCCATCACCGTAAACCGGCACCGTCGGATTAAGTGCGGCGATCTTGAGGAAATAGTCGGCGTAACTCAGTCCACCCGCTGGTCCCCAGGAATACGCTCCGCTGGTGAACAGATGAGTGAATCCTCCGGGATTGCGGAAGATGAACATCGGATTACCCTGCACGCTGCTGACGACCCGCGCCCAATCGATAGGCCACGCTTCCAGGCCGAACTCGAACACCACGGGACGACCGTTCATCTGCATATACGCGGGCGATGGATAGTAATTCTGGGCCACATAATTGAGGTGGTAGATCAATGCGTCGGTCGGCGACAATCCCATCGAGTTCCATTGGATCGTTCCCTGGTCAACCATGATGGCGAAGGTAAAGCCGGGATGAGCTTCCGCTTGCTGCCGCAATAGCGGCGCAGTCAGGTTCTCCATGTTGCCTCCAGCGCCGTACCACGCCAAAATCGCGCCTTCGATCCCGCGGCTCTGCATGTCCTCCACTTGCTTCTTTACTTGGGCAGGATCGTTGGATTTGTATCCGACCGGAATATGGCTGGACGCTCCAAACCATCCCATCAATGCCGCGTAAATCTTCGTGTTCGCGCCGGGATAAACAAGAGAACGGATCGGGAGCTTGCTCATATTGCCGGTTGCTGCATAACCTCGGGAAAAGGTCCCAACTGAATCCGAGGCGCTGGTGTTGTTGCCGGTTTCCGCGGCCAGAGTGGTGGTCGGAGTGATCTGTAGTTTTGCAGCGAACGTTGTGCTTGAGATCGATAAGATTATTAAGAGGATTGCACCGAAAAATCTCTTGCAGCAGACGAATGGCGATGTAGACACGTGTCCCTCCGATGGTTCTCTCGGGGGGAAACCAGAATTTGTTTCAGGAATTGTTGTGGTTTTACTACAGAGTGTTACGAAATGTATTAAGCAGAAGAACCTAGTTTTGGAATTAAGTCGGTATCCGTAGTACCTGTACTAATCCCGATCGATGCTTGCCCAAGCGGACACTAGTGTTTTCATTTGTGCGTGAACACCGCAACCGCTCCATGCTCGTCGGCTGCGGAAAGGACCTTTTCCCAATCGCCAGCGATATCTGACAGCTGTCGTCCTTTTAAGTTTGCGACCACCGCCAGCTTCGGCGCGGATGCCGGAACCCGCATCTCGATCGCGCCGTCGCGAATTGCCAATTCTGCGCGACGTTCGCTTGGGATGACTAATCGTTTCCTTAGTCCAATGAGCGACTTATACCACGCCAGCATCCCATCTTCGGACTGCGCCAATCGCCAATCCAGTTTTGACCGTTCGAAGGTTGCGGCGTCCTGCGGATCGGGGACCTCACTCCACAAACCTGCAAATTTCTTGAATTCTTCCCGTCGCCCGTTGCGGACCGCTTCCGCCAGCACCGGATCGCCGAAGCTGGTGAAAAACTGAAATGGGGCAGTCTCGTCGAATTCTTCTCCCATAAAAAGCAATGGGGTATGCGGCGACAACAGCAGCAAAGCCGATGCGGCGCGGCGCTGAGCGCCACTTGAAAGAACCGAAAGGCGTTCGCCCTTGGCGCGATTACCAACCTGGTCGTGATTTTGCAATGCAATCACGTTCGCCGGCAGCGGGACATCTTTCGCCGACGTTCCCCGCCGACGATTCCAGTAGTTGAAGTGCTCTCCCTGAAATACGTAACCTTCCGCCAACGCTTTTGCGACCTGCTCCAGCGCGCCGAAGTCCTGATAGTAGCCGTCGCGCTCGCCGGTCAAGAGCGCATGGATGGCGTGGTGAAAATCGTCACTCCAGAATGCGTCGAGTCCGTAACCGCCGCGCTCCGGCGGCAGCACCAGCTTGGAATCGTTCTCATCGCTTTCGGCGATAACACAGATCTCGCGCCCGGCCTCTTTCGCAAACATTGCGACGTTCTCTTTTATCTCCGCAAGAATGTGTTTTGGAGAATCGTCGTAAATAGTCTGCACTGCATCGAGTCGCAAGCCATCAACGTGATACTCGCGTAGCCAGTACAGCGCGTGTTCCACCACATACTCGCGGACACCCTCACTTCCCGGCCCTTCCCCCGTCTGGTCGTAGTTGACCGCTTCTCCCCACGGAGTTTTGTGGCGGTCCGTAAAGTACGGCCCAAAGGTGCGCGTGTAATTGCCTTCGTTGCCCAGGTGGTTGTAAACCACGTCCAACACCACCACCAATCCGACCTCATGCGCGGCATTCACCAAACGCTTCAGTCCTTGCGGCCCGCCATAGCTCGACTGCACTGCGTAAGGGGAGACGCCGTCATATCCCCAATTGCGCTCGCCGGGAAATGCGGCCACCGGCATCAGCTCAATGGCAGTCACACCCAATTCATTCTTCAGGTAATCGAGCTTGGCGATGACTCCCTCAAACGTCCCCTCCGGCGTGAACGTGCCGACATGAAGCTCATACAAGATGTAATCGCGAAGCGGGATGCCGCGCCATCGCTGATCTGTCCACGCGAACGAATTCGGATCCACGATCTCCGTCCGTCCGTGAACACCTTCCGGCAGCAGCCGCGAGACGGGATCGGGCACCGGCTTGTTATTGTCGACAACGTAAAAATACCTGTCGCCCGCCGACGCAGCCGCTGTTGTGCTGAAGTAGCCACCGTCTTCCGCACGCAATTCGAACGCTTGCTCTGCGTCTTCGCCTTGTCGCTTGAGCTGCAATCGGACACGCGTTGCATTCGGCGCCCAGACGCGGAAGTCGCACTTCGCGCCATTGACGGTGGCCCCAAGCTTCATCGTCTGTAGAGCATTTTTCACTCTGAGTGAGATGCAGTTCAATCGGCACCTAAAACTCAAGACACCAAAACTGCCGCCGGTGCTTTAATCTGCTAG
>JAOAPL010000318.1 GCA_025462925.1 Acidobacteriaceae bacterium | reverse complement strand
AACACCGTATTTCATCGCTATATTATAGGTCGAAATTAAACCTCTTTACACGTTTATCGGCATGCCATAGACGCTGGCATATCCATCCAGCAGCGCCTCGTAGAGCGTCGGATGCGCGTGGATCGTGAACATCATTTCGTCCACGGTTGCTTCCAAGTCCATCGCAGTCACGGCTTCGGAGATCAACTCCGTTGCCTTTGGCCCGATGATGTGCACGCCGAGGATTTCTCCGTACTTTGCGTCTGCAACCACTTTTACGAATCCATCATGGCTGTCGACGATCGTCGCCTTCGAATTGCCGACGAAAGGAAACTTTCCGACTTTCACCTGCAAGCCTTGCGCTTTTGCTGCCGCTTCCGTCAGGCCTACGCTGCCGATCTCCGGCTCAGAATAGGTGCAACCGGGCACGCGGTTCTTCTTCACCGGACGCGCATACTTGCCCGCGAGTTTTGCGGCGACAACCATGCCTTCCATCGATCCCGCGTGCGCCAGTTGTGGCAGCCCGGCGACGATATCGCCGATCGCATAGACACCGGGTTCGGCGGTTTCCATCCACTCGTTCACGGGAATGAATCCGCGGTCGGGTTTGATCTTGGTTTTTTCCAGTCCAACATTGTCGGTGCGCGGCAAGCGGCCAATCGCCACTAGCACTTTTTCCGCTTCGACTTTCTGCTGCTTGCCATCGGCGGTGTAAGTCACCGCGACGCCATCTTTGGTCTTCTCAATCTTTTCTGTCTTTGCGGAGACTACGCAGTTGATGCCGCGCTTCTTGAATTGCCGTAGCAACTCTTTGGAAACGTCTTCGTCTTCCACAGGCACCAGTCGATCCAGCATTTCGATCAGCGTGACATCAGTCCCAAATGACTTATACATCGATGCGAACTCTGATCCCACCGCGCCCGATCCGATCACGACCAGCGATTTCGGAATCGCGTTCAAACTCAGGATCTCGATATTGGTGAGGATGCGCGTGTCCGGCTCCAAATTGGGGAGCATGCGTGCCTCAGATCCCGTGGCCAGAATCACAGCTTTGGCTTTGACGAAGCTGAACTCTCCTGCCGCACCGCCTCCACCTTCGGTCAAGACTTCGATATTGTGAATGCCATCTTTCGCCGGCCCGGTGAGCCGTCCATAACCTTCGATGGTATTCACCTTGTTCTTGCGCATCAGGAATTCAAGGCCTTTGGTGTGCTTGGTCACGATCTTGTTCTTGCGGTCCTGCACGGCCTTCCAGTTGATCGATGCCTTCTCCACACCCTCAATCCCCAGTTCCTTGCCATGCTTCAGGTGGTCAAAGATCTCCGCGCTAAAAAGCAGCGCCTTCGTAGGAATGCAGCCTACGTGCAGACAAGTGCCGCCCAGTTGGTCGTCTTTTTCAATGAGGGCGGTCTTCAGTCCGTATTGCGCGGCGCGAATCGCAGCTGTGTATCCGGCCGGGCCGGCGCCAATGATGGCAAGGTCATAGATCGTGTCTGGCAAGGTTTAACTCCGTGTAAGTCGGTAGGATATTGATGCTGAAAGTGAACCTGAGATTCTAAACCACGCGGGCGAGAGGAACAAACTCGCTCATCTGGTAAGCATTACAATCACTTGCATGTCTTACTGCGACTTCGCTCCCGGACATCCTTTCCACGGCCCTTATCATGAAACCGAGTACGGATTTCCGTCGCGTGAAGATGCTGTCCTGTTCGAGCGCCTTGCTCTGGAGATCAATCAGGCCGGTCTCTCATGGCTTACGGTGCTTAAAAAGAGGGAAGCGTTCAATCGCGCATTCGCGGGATTCGATCCTAAGAAGGTAGCGAAATTCAATGAGCGCGATGTCGCCCGCCTGCTGGCCGATGAAGGCATCATCCGCAATCGTCTGAAGGTAAACGCGGTGATCGAAAACGCAAAACGGATACTGGAGATCAGAAAATCACACGGCTCATTTGCCGATTGGCTAGACAGCTATCATCCGCAGAGCAAGGAGGAATGGGTCAAGCTATTTAAGAAGACATTCCTCTTCACCGGTGGAGAGATCGTAGGAGAATTCCTGATGAGTCTGGGCTATTTGCCTGGAGCGCACGCGCCGGAGTGCCCGGTGTACAAGAAGATCAAGCGGCAGAAGTAAGCGCTACCCCAACGCCTTCGCCGCATCTTTGGCAAAATACGTCAGAACAAAATCCGCTCCCGCGCGACGGATCGACAGCAACGACTCCATCATCACGCGATCGCCATCCACCCAGCCGTTGGCTGCCGCTGCTTTGATCATCGCGTATTCGCCGGAAACCTGATACGCGGCCAGCGGAAGATCGAAACGCTGGCGCGCCGCGGCGATCACATCCAGATACGGCATCGCCGGTTTCACCATGATCATGTCCGCGCCTTCATTGATGTCTTCCTGGATCTCGCGCATCGCCTCGCGCAAATTGGCGCCGTCCATCTGGTAGGAGCGGCGGTCGCCAAACTGCGGCGCGGAATCCGCTGCCTCGCGAAACGGACCGTAAAACGCGGATGCGAATTTCGCCGCATAAGAAAGGATAGGCGTGTTTGTGAACTCTTCGGCATCGAGCGCGGTCCGGATTGCGCCCACGCGCCCGTCCATCATGTCGGATGGTGCAATGATGTCCGCTCCCGCTCGCGCTAGTGAGACCGCCGTCTTAGAGAGAATGTCCAAGGTGGCGTCGTTCACGATCTCGTAATGAGTCTCGCCCGTTGCACTAGCGGTGGCTGCTGCTGTCTTTGCAGCGGTTGCAGGAATGGTGCCGTAGGTATGCGCCGGAAGCATTACTTTTTTTCGCGGCCCATCATGCCCGTCCGACTTACCCGATTTCTGCACGATCCCGCAGTGTCCATGCGACATGTACTCGCACAGGCAAACATCCGCGATCACCAGCAAGTCTTTGACTTCCGCCTTTATGGCGCGCGTGACCCTTTGAACTGTGCCGTCGTCCGCCCAGGCCCCACTGGCAATCTCATCTTTGCTTTCCGGAAGTCCAAAGAGAATGATTGCCGGAATCCCCAGTTGTTTCGCTTGCTTCGCTTCCTTCACGCACTCATCTACGGATAGATTAAAGACGCCCGGCATCGAGCTGACTTCTTTCCGAATGCCTTCACCCGGGCAAACAAAAAGAGGATAGACCAGCGAATCTGGCGTCAGCCGGGTTTCGCGAACCATAGACCGTAAAGTTTCGTTCTGACGCAATCGCCGCAAACGTGTACTTGGGAACGACATGGTTTTCGAATCTTATCAAAATTACCGGTTTCTCAGGTTTTGCCTTGGAAAACAACGAAGCCGAGCCCGGAAAAGAAAAGTACCTCAGTAACTTCCGGATATCGCATATTCAGCATAGAATTCCGACTCAGAATTCATGCCGACAATTACCCCCAAACGATTCGCCATTATTTTGGTGACCTACACCATTGTTTATGCCGTGGGGACGTTTCTTTTGAAGCCGGGCACCGCCCAAAATGCCGTTGGAAACCTGGGGCAATGCCTCATTCAAGCCGTGATTGTGGTGACGATGGGCATGAACGTCAGCCGCAGCAGAAAACACGGGAATGCATTTTGGTTGCTGATGTCATTGGGATGTCTTCTCTGGTTTTTTGCTGGAGTCACTTGGACCTATTACGAAACTTACCTCGGAGTACAAATCTCGGACTCATATATAGGAGGCCTGTTTTTTTTCCTTCACGGTGTTCCCATCATTGCAGCCACTGCGATTCAGCCGCATGCAGAGATGCCGCAAGGCGATCGCCAACTGCGGTTGGGATACGTAGATTTCGCGCTCCTGCTGGCCTGGTGGGTCTTCTTGTATGCATACGTGGTCGGCCCATGGCAATTCGTCGCCAAAGACGAGCTGACCTTCGGTTTCCGCTATGACTTACTCTATGCAATTGAGAGTCTCTTGGTTGTGGCTGCTTTCGCAGTGCTTTGGATACGCACTTCGTTCTCATGGAAGCGGGTCTATGGACATCTGCTGGCAGCATCATTGCTCTACGCCTTTGAAGCATTGCTGATCAACATCACTAT
>JAOAPL010000317.1 GCA_025462925.1 Acidobacteriaceae bacterium | reverse complement strand
CGGCATTGCTCTTGGTGTTGTAGTTGCGGTGTTCGCTGTTGCACTCAAAAAAGCTGGCTTTTGAGCCTACCCGCGAAGTCCCGCGTAATATCGAATTTAGAGTATCGTCACACGCCGAACATCATATCTATTTGCGGTCAATCCCCGGCGATTGGTACCGGATTGGGTTGCGGCTATTCCAGGAGAAGAAGGCACTTATTTTTCTTGGGATGCGTATTGGCCGGGTTAGTCTTTCAGGCAGCTAGCGGAGGCGGAAGCAGTGGCACAAAGTCCGTCAGTTACGCGATCACTATTACGGGCACGTCGGGATCGACACAGTACTCCACGACTACGACGCTCACGGTTCAGCAAATAGCTTGCGTTGTGTTGGAATCGGAACGCCGCCCGCGGTAAGATGAGCGCACGACAGGCGTACCAACTGGTCGTTAGCTAGCGACAAGTACGAAAGCCCACTTCGGATACGTAATTCGATATGGCAAACATGAAGAGACTCATCGCAACACTGCTGTGGACCACGTTTCTGCTCGGATGTGGGGGAAGTAGTTCTGTCGGCGGCGGCCCGACACTCAATGCCCAATTAAACGGAAGTTGGCATGCGACTCTAACCTCCACCGCTTCTGGAGGAAGTTCCCCACTGGACATTTTCATTGTTCAGAACGGCACGACGCTCTCGTCTGACAAAATTTCTGTACAAGGAATGTGCTCGTCCATAAATACAATGAGCGGCTCCGTCAGCGGCAGCAAGCTCAATTTCATCATCACTGGTAACACTGGAGACACAGTTAGCATCACGGGCACAGCTTCTGGCGGCAACTCTTTTTCCGGGAGTTACACAATCAAAACCTCGGGGTGTATCAATGGCGATACGGGAACTCTATCTGCCACGCTCATCCCCTCAGTCCAGAGCTCTTCCTGGACTGGCACAACTCAGTCCACTACTTATCCGCCTGGGATTACCACGTTCACCGCGAGTCTCAACGAGGATAGCTCGGGGAACGTCACTGGTGTCTTGACGTTCACCGGATCGTCGTGTTCATTCCTGGCTACAGAGTCCGAAACTGGTGCGCAAATGGGCAATATAATGTACCTAAGCGATAACTCGCCTAATGGTATAAATCTTGGCGGCACCATGGACGCCGCCGCGAAGAGTATCAGCGGAACCTACAGCATAAGTATTTGCAACGGTGACAACGGCACGTTCACGATGAGTAGGCCTTAGGTGGCTTGTGAAAACCTTTCAGTAAAGTAATCCGAATATGGGGCAACGGCGCACTTATTTTTCTTGGGATGCGTATTGGCCGGGTTAGTCTTTCAGGCAGCTTGCGGAGGCGGAAGCAGTGGCACTAAGTCCGTCAGTTACGCGAACACTATGACGGGCACGTCGGGATCGACACAGCACTCCACGACTACGACGCTCACGGTTCAGTAAATAGCTTTCGGAAGGCGACCTGCTCGTTATGGAGTGTGCATGTTGCGGATTACAAGACTGGCTTGCACGCTTTCGGCTTTGGCAGTCCTGGTAAGCTGCGGCGGGAGACCGCGTGTGGCTGTGAATCGCGAAGAGGTATGGAATCTATTCCGGGCAGGTAAGAGTCGTGAGCAGATTGCCGGCACCTTAGGCGTCAGTAAGACAACGGTGCATCGCGTTATAAGACTGCGAAAGAAGGCTGTCGTCTAGTCATCGAAGTACCGAAGCCTTTACAATTAGCCGCTGTCCAAATCGAGGGGGGACTAATGACTAACTTAACCAATGCGCTCCAGCAACTTCGGGAAGAGCGCAATCAGGCGCAGCTACAAATTGGGAAACTGGATGGGGCAATCTCGGCAATTGAGAGTCTAGTTAGAGGAACCAGTGCAACACTCGCACCCAAGGGCACCCGTGCGGGCCGAGTAGTATCGGCGGCTGCGCGTAAACGTATGGCCCGTGCACAACGAGCAAGATGGGCAAATGTCCGTCAACAATCCAAGCCGGCAGCAAAGGCCGCTGGCACGGCTCCCGTGAGACGAACTCTTTCAATTGCGTCTCGACGCAAAATCGCTGCTGCTCAACGGGCACGGTGGGCGCGGGTGCGGTCGCAGGAGGGGAAGAAGGCGGCATAGCGAAGTTAGTCTTTGAAGAGCCCGCTGCTTCCCCAGCGGGCTTTTCGTGTCGTAATTCAGGGCTTTAGGGAATTGTGCTAAGGAATCGTAAGTCGACACGCAATTTCATGGGAGAACGGCGCGAAAACGGATTGTGAGCACCGTAACAACCTCGGCCAGTCGAACTGGTGAATCGGGAAGCGAAGACACGCTCAGACTAACAGACCTTACTCGTAGGGGAACGCCAGCAAATACTGGGATTAGTGATCGCTCGATATCGAACCAAAGTGAAGCACCAACAAAACGCCACTCCGAGCTACCACGCGGCTTTAATCGCGGCGTCCCGGGCTAAAGGTTAACCTTACGCTAAACACGGGACACGGTAAACAAGCGCCTCCCGATTCCCAAAAGACATAACCCGTATGAATGCTCGCCTGCTACTGTTAGATCGCACTATCCAGGAACACCCTTATGCGGACACATTTCGAGCAGATTGCGGTAGAAGAAGTACGCGCACTCATCGCGCTCATGGATGACGGTCCCACACTCGAACAGATAGAAGTTGTTCCTTGTCCAACTTGTGGCGCTAAGCCGGGCGAGAAGTGCAAACTCATTAACGGAGAGTCCCGAATGGACCCGCATCATAACCGACGCCGAACGGCTGAGGACTTACTATCTAGCTAGCTACGCCAGACCCTAGGCCCGCGAGATGTCCCCGTCTATAAATCTGCGCTCTATTTGCGCTCTGTTTACGTCCTTTCGATAGCTTTTCGTAGCCTTAGGTGTCATCCGCTGGCCTGCATTGTGTTGAAACTACGTTTAAGTGTAGGTTCGAGTCCTACCTGAGGAGCCATTCTTTCTTGGGATTATTGAAGTGAGACATTTTCTCCCTCCTGCGACTTTGGGGACTTCTTGAGGGAGGCCGGTTCAATCTTTACCCGACGCACGACGGCCGCGTCCCGGAGGGCCTTGCTTCCAATGTGTCCGTAACGCTTCGCCATGCGGATCGCGGTCGCCGCGGACCATCCCATCATGCTCGCCACTACCGGATAAGGTATGCCAGCTTCTAGCAGGCGGGTGACCGCGGTGTGTCTGAGATCGTGGAATCGACACCGCAGCGGTTCGGACTTGTTTACGCCAATTGTCGCGCCCTGTTTTCCCCTTGAGGGGGGAAAAAAAAGGCCGCCCATACATTGGGAGACCTGATTTTCGCGCTGAGCTGGCAAGCCCTATTTCGTAGTTTGTCGCGGTGCAGTATTCGCAGCGGACTCGACGCAGTTTGTAACGCCGCCCGTTCTGTCCACAAACCGAGTGATTGGAAATTGCGGTTCGCAATCTACGTCCAGGCCACTCAGGTTACCCGTTACATTGGCCGCGACGAAACCCGCGAAGGCGCCGTCTTCCAGGTGGACACCATTCCCACCATTACCAGTGATTGCCGGACCGAAAAAGGCTACTGAGGTGTTGGCACGAAGTACCATGCCATCACCCAGATTGCTACTGATCGTGCCGCCGTGGAGTAGCACGGTGCTCGAGCCTACTACGAAGCCAGCACCGTTATTGAGAACGTTAGAATTGGAGGCTTCGAAGTACGATCCGAAAAGTCCTACCCCTGCAGCCGCATTTCCCTGGAAGACATCGTTGCTACTAAGCATTTGCGAATCACCGCTCACGCTTGAACCGCGGTTCCCGCCGTTCTGAATCACGTTGCTTTGAAGAAATGCATGGGAACTGCCATTTACAAATACACCATCTCCTACAGCATCCTGAATCGTGTTCCCAGTGAGGTAGCAGATACTTGCGCTATTACACACAATTCCCCCACTCCCACCGTTGATGGTGAATCCCTGCACGGCCACGCTGCGCGAATCCTCGATATCCACGACTGCCAAGGTTCCTCCGGAGCTGTCCGTGATCGAGGCGCCGTTGTCAGTAATCAATGTCAGCCGATCCATACTTTGAATCACGAGGTTGTCAGTGCAAGCGCCCGAAACAGTAATCTTGTTCGGCCCTTGCGGGTTGGTCTTCGAAAGTAGCCGCAGGGCTTTACTAACGGATTCCTGTTTGTCGCAGTTCACGCGCATATTCGCCGCTTGCGCGTACTGGCTCGTCACTCCAATCGCCACCAACAGAAAAAACGAAAAAACACTTGACCTTTGCTTCATGAAGTCTCCTCTCGTGAGTGTGGTTCTTTTTGTTGAGTTGTATTGATCTGCGTGGCCATCAGAAGATGAATACTGAGACCAGAGTTGCCGTCACTTTCTCGAACATTGTTTTCGTGTTATCTCGCCTTAAATTCGAGTTTTTGCAGAACATTGAATCTTGTGCACCCTGATGGAATTTCGGCCAAGAAAAGTGCTCTTCGACCGATCTTCAAAAGCCATCACGCCTCAGTTTGGTCTGTCGGTTGGGATAACTATGGAACAACGGTTACCGTCAGCGTTCCCACTTCTCCCGTGTTCAGGGTGGCAGTGATGGTGGTTGTTCCGGTACCGACAAGCGTGGCGTCTCCCCCGAGGAATGGATATATGCTTATGACTCGGCCCGAGCTCGAATCCCACATAGCGGGGCCACTGACATCCGCTGTGCTGCCATCGGAAAAGGTTTCTGTCGCATAGAAGGTCACACCTGGAGCTCCGGACAACTTGAATGGGCCCGTCGGAGAGATGGTTATATAGCTCGTGAGCCCCACAAAGACGGTCATACTCCCCGATTTGCCGCCAAAGGCGGCGGAGATTGTGACCGAGCCAATTCCGGTCCCGGTGACGAGGCCGTTGCTCACGGTTGCAATTGCGGGATCAGAAGTGGTCCAGGTAGCAGACTTCGTCACATCTGTATTGGCGAAAGAATTGGGAGAAATCTGATACACGGCACTTGCAGACAGGACGACTGTGCCGGCTATCTGAACGGAAGGCCCCGCGATTGTGATTACCTGGATCTGCGCGAGAGACTTTTGAAACGGGGGCTGATTTGGAGGACTTTGAGAGCCTCCGCCACAGCTGGTAAGGATTAGGAACCCCAGGACAACGAATGTTGAGAGAACCTTATGGTTTGTCGGCGCAGGTGTTTTCGATGTCTCAGTTATCATTACGGACGTGTTTGACCCGGTCGAGGTTGGATGTTGTCTAGTGCTCGGCATCATAGATTTCCTCATTGGTAGCGACAGGTCGGCACGACCTAAACTTTTTAGAACGCTCTAAAGCCGCGACGACTGGATGAGACTCGGCTAAACTACACTGCCGCGCCATGCACAGGCCTTCAATTTATCTTCAACTCTTGTTCAACCGGCAAGCGGCTGTGAATACGTGAGTTGTGGGCTCGCTGCGAATGTTTTGTTGACCCTCATTTGTCCCCCTGTTACTCTCGAACCCACTGATTCGGCTCAGTTGTCATATGTCCGCTACTGTTTCGCCTTCTCGTAGGCTCTCGTTTGGCCACTACGAAGTGGATCTTCAGTCCCGCGAACTGCGAAAGCACGGGATAAGAATCCGATTGCAATCGCAGCCGTTTGAATTGCTCGTCATGCTCCTGGAGAGACGCGGCGAGCTGGTCACGCGGGAAGAGATTTGCCAGAGGCTTTGGTCGGCCGACACATTTGTGGACTTCGATCACAGCCTGGGGACAGCCATCAACAAGATTCGCGAGGTTCTCAATGATTCGGCCGCAGAGCCTCGTTTCGTTGAGACCTTGCCTCGCCGCGGATATCGCTTTATCGCCGAGGTCGTTTCCGTTCCCGAATCCGCGCAGGGGGTCTCGCCGACGGCGCAGTTGGACTCTGCGCGAGATGCGGATGAACCAAAGCGGAAAAAGGCGACTTCACACAGGCTGATCTGGGCCACTGCTTCCATACTGGTCATCGTTATAGTTATTGTTATTTCGGGCCTGGTTACTTGGCGCTCATTTCGCCACCATCCAATAGATTCCATTGCCGTGCTTCCGCTCGCAAGTCTGTCGACCGACCCCAGCCAGCAATTTCTAGCCTATGGCGTGACCGACGAACTCACCACAAACCTGGCCCAGATCCGTTCGGTCCGCGTGAGTTCGCATACATCGTCCACTGCTTGTTCGAGTACGCAGAAATCTGCTTCCCAGATGGCGCGATGTCTGGACGTCGACGCCCTGGTCGAGGGTTCGGTGGTGCGATCCGGCGATAGGGTTCGGCTCACGGTTCAACTCATTGACGCTGCCTCCGATCGCCATCTGTGGGCCCAAACCTACGACTCCCAATTAACCGACATCATCACCACACAACGCGAAGTGACTCGAGCGATTGCAGCGAGCATCTCTGCCGTTCTTACGCCGAAAGAGCAGGCTCGCCTTTCGCAGCCGCATCCCATGAACCCGGAAGTTGCCGACCTTTATTTCAAGGGTTCCTACTACTTGAGCAAGCTTGATCTAGATCGGGCCAAGGAAACATTCAGCGAGGCGACGCGGCTGGACCCGAAAAGCGCGGAGTCATGGGCGGGATTGGCTGACGCATGCCACCACAGGGCCGCGAATGGAGGGGGTTCCGCTGATATCGTCCAGGCCCGTGACGCGGCCAACAAAGCTCTTGAGATTGATCCTTCGCAAGCGCAGGCATTGATGGTGCTCGGCATTCTTTCGTTTTCTGATTGGAAACCGACTGAGTCCGAGGCGTTCTTCCGGCGTTCCATCGAAGCACGTCCGAGCTTTGCCATGGCACACATGCTATTCGCCGTGACACTGGCACACTCCGGACGCTCTGAGGAAGCTATCCAGCAGGCTAAGTTGGCAAGCGCTCTTGACCCAGTTTCGGTTCTGACAAATTCGATGGCATGGCACGCTTACTTCTGTGCTCGGCAGTACGATGAGGCCCTGCGAATTATCCTCGGCGTGCTAGAGGTTGATCCCGCGTTCGGTCCGGCATATTTTCGGCTGCACATAAGTTGGGAGCAAAAGGGTGAGTATCAGAAGGCCATCGACACGAGCGTTCGCGGCCGCATTGTCGAAGGGGAATCCCCCGAAAAGGCAAACCGTGACGTCGCGGAGCTTCGTGCGGCTCTTGCCTCCGGTGGGGCCCGCGGCTATTGGCAGCGCAAGTTGGAAATCTTGCTGCGGGATAGAAAACCTGATGACCGGGGTGGTTTTTCCCCAATCGCCCGTTGTTACATGCGTTTAGGGAAACGCGAGGAAGCCCTTCAGACGCTGGAAAAGGCATACCAGCTGCGGGACTCACGTCTTATCCTCTGGCTCCCCGCTTACGAAGAATTCGATCCGTTACGGTCCGACCCTCGCTTTCAGAAAATACTCCACGGTCTCGGCATTTCGTAACTCCCGGCTCCCTCTGCGCACTAACTGCCGACGTGCAAATATCCGTGACTTTGTCGAAATTGGTTATATACTTCTCCCGGCGCGAAATGTGGGAATCGTGCCCGAGTCCATTGACTCGCATCCCGCCTTCACCCGTCCGACTCAGATCCCCCTTCGGCGGTGTACGCAGGGTTAAAGCAAGAGTGGAGACAGCCGCTATGCGCAGAGTCGGCCCGCTCGCGATAGCTCATACCGGCCTCTTGTTCGTTCTGAAAGTGCGTGGTCCCGCTGCTGCTTTGACTCGGCTGACCGCCTGTTTGGGGATTTGTATTGCGCTATTTTCCTCCACTTCAACTTTGCATGGGCAAACCCTCAGCGGAATTCGCGGCACGGTCACCGACCAAAGCGAGCTAGCAGTGAGTGATGCCAGAGTCTCCATTGCCAACTCAGATACCGGCGTTCGCCGCAACACCGAGACTAATGCTCTTGGAAGCTACTACATCACTGACTTGATCCCCGGCACCTATTCCGTCACCGTGGAAAAGCCGGGATTTAAGTCCTCCGTTCAAAATAATGTACTAGTGCAGGCGGCAACGAAATCAACGGTAAATGTCGTGCTGACAGTAGGCGATACACACGAGACCATTGAAGTAACCGCCTCGCAAATTTCACTCGAAACCGAGCAGGCTCAGTTTGGCACCACAATTCAGCCCAGACTCATCGAGGATTTGCCCCAGTTCATCGGAGGAACAGTTCGGCAAATTGACACGCTTACTCTATCGTGTTTAGCGCCCGGAGTTTCAGTAGTGAAAATGACTGATGGTGCATCGGCGCCAGGGATCTCGTCGGCGACACGCCTTCGCGGCGGATTGACGCCTGGAGTATCAACCGATGGGCGCATTGACGGCGGACTGGACTTTCAGAACGAAGTGGTGTTCAACGGCGTACCAATTGCATTCGCGGAATTTCAGGGGCGCCAGTACTTCATCAATCCTCCTTTTGACATGGTCAAGGAGTTTGCAGTGCTGCAGGGCGCCTTCTCTGCGCAGTATGGCCTGGGACAAGGCGTAACCCAATATCAGTTCCAGTCCGGGACCAACAAGATCCATGGAAACGCTTATGGGGTGTATCGCGACGCCTTCTTTGATGCAGCGGGCGCCGTCAACGGTGTGAAGCCAAACGATCGTGGAATTATCGGCCAGCCGAATACCGATCACGAAATTGATCGGGGTTTTACCGCCGGCGGCCCGGTGCGAGTTCCCCATCTCTACGATGGACGTGGCAGGACGTTCTGGTTCGCGAGTATCGAAAATTTTCGCCAAGCCTCAGCGCAACCTCCGACGACGGTTCCAACGCAGCAACTGGTAAATGGGGACTTCGGTGGCTTAGTCATGCCCAGCACGACGACTCAGATTCCCATTTTTGTTCCTATTTCCTGGCAAACCGACCCGTCACTAATACCGTCCGGATGCAACCCCGGCGCCGCGCCAGGCCAGCAATTCCCGGGAAACATCATCCCCCAGAATTGCTTCAGCAGAGTTTCAAAGTCGTTGCTGGGATTTGTTCCGAATCCGACTTCCGCCGGCGAAATTGATAATTTCCAACCGTCATTTATTCCCCTTCTAACGCACACGGTTTGGGGCTTCACTCTCGATCACAATATTAATTCCAACCAGGCTATTCACGGAGCCTATTGGCGCAATCATGAACAGATCGCCGGTGGCTTCGTGGACAATCCGCTGAACAATACAACCAGCAACGACTGGTTTGGCAGCGGACTGCTGGTGACTTACTCGCATGCAATAACCCATGGCCTGGTAATGACTGCAGGTGTGAGCTGGACCACTGAGATATTTAACTACCATCAGCAGAAGCCTATTGGTAGTTTTGCCGGCGTCGAACCGGATCCCAGCGGTAGCGCCTTCCTGCCCGGAATCAACTTTGTCGGCTCGACGGAGCCTGTGAGTTGGGGCACATCCGGGTGGCTGTACTCAATTAATCGCAAACATGGACTTGGAATCGCCAACAATTGGCTTTACGCGCGCGGCCGTCACACCCTCAACTTCGGATTGGACGTACGCCGCACTTTTCAGGACGACCAGGAGTGTCAATTCTGTGCGGGCAATCTCTTCTTCGAGGCGGCGACAACCGCGGATCCGATGAACGACCCAGAAGGTCTCTTCACCGGCAGCGGGTTCGCAAGTTTTCTGCTCGGCGACGCCGGCG
Source organism: Acidobacteriaceae bacterium (assembly GCA_025462925.1). Lineage (GTDB taxonomy): Bacteria > Acidobacteriota > Terriglobia > Terriglobales > Acidobacteriaceae > JAICLA01. Next base: position 5,948 of record JAOAPL010000317.1, on the reverse strand, counting down.
AGGCGCATCGTTCTAATACGCCTATGACCAAGCTTCGCAACTTCTATATTGCTCCCTATTTCCAGGACAACCTGAAGATCACGCCGCGCTTTACCTTGAACATGGGACTACGCTGGGACTTGGCGTTCCCGTTCTCGAACGATAACAAGACCAATCAACTAGTCTTCTTCAATCCTTTTATTCAAAATTCGGGAGCTATTAACCCGGCCACGGGCCAGCCTCGACTGGGCGCGCTCGAACTTCTAGGCAAGAACTGCAATGGTTGTGCAGGGTGGGATCACCCCGATATGCAATGGCGGCATTTCAGTCCCCGCCTGGGTTTTGCATATCAGTTGAATAATAAAACTGTCTGGCTGACGGGAGTGTCATTCAGCTTCCTGAATACGGGGGCCTTTGAGTACGGGACGAATCAAGTTGCGCTGAATTTTGGGAACGGCTTGAACGGCGCGTTCGATGTGTACAGTAACGGACAGATTCCCGGACTCGGCCAATGGGACACAACTCCGCTACCCTCGCCTTTGAAGGCTTCTTTCTCGCCCCACACCGTTAATCCCAATGAGATTCACAGGCACGTGAATCAGGCATACAACGAGTTAGTGACGGTTGGAGTGCAGCGGGAACTTCCTTGGAACATGTTCACCTCGGTGTCTTACGTGCACAGCCATGACTTGCACTTGCCGGCAGCATTGATCCGGCGGAATCAGCTCGATCCCAACATTCCGGCAACGCTATGCCCCGACGGTCTGTTCCAGGAAACGGACTGCGTGTTGGCGGAAAGTTGGATGAGCGCCGACGGACAGGCTGTTCTGAAAAATCTGGGTTTCGGACAATTCGGAGGACTCTATACACCGTACGACAACTACATCAACGACTGGGGAGATAGGCCCCTCATCCGGGCATTACTTCCGTACCCGCAATTCCGCGCTATCAGCAACCCCTTCGACACCACGGGTGCAGACAAATATGACGCACTTCAGGTCAGCGTCCAGAAGCGCACGGGTAGTGGCTTAACCCTACTCGTTGCGTACACGTTGTCAAAAACTATCGCGAACACAGACAGTGCCGTCTCAAGCTCGAACGTCAGAGGGCTTAATCAATTCAATCCGGAGAGTGAGTGGTCAGTCGCCAGGGATGACCGCACACATGTATTGAACATAAGTGAGGTTTACGAGCTCCCGATTGGACCCGGGGAAAAGCTTATCAATGGCGGCGGCGCCGTCATGAAGAACCTGCTGGGTGGCTGGGCATTTTCCGGATATTACACCTATGCTAGTGGTACACCGGTGAAGATCATTGTAAACGGCCGTCCACTTTTCAACTCTTTCAACCGCGCAAATATTATGCCCGGCTCTTTCGATGTGAACTGGGATAACTATTACAAGGGCGTGCCTGTATTCAACATCAAGAAATTTCAATTCCCCGGGGCTTGGAGAGTCGGGAATGCCTCTCCATTCTATTCCGGCTTCCGCAATCCTTTTGAAAGCACCGAAACGCTGGCGGTGAGCAAGAAATTTTCCCTGGGTGAGAGAGTTAAGACAGAGTTGAGAGTTGAATTCGACAACGTTCTCAACCGGATGCGAGTCTGCGGTGGCGATCACATGGTCAACGACCCCCACGATGTTTCTGGACTCGACCCCAACAACACTAATTTCACTTTCGGAATCGTCTCACCCGGAGCGGTTTGCCAGGGCAACACGCCAAGACGGGGACAGGCAGTATTGAGAATCACGTTTTAGAGCACGGTAATCGAAACCATCCACTCCGAAACTACTGAGGCCCTGATTGGCTAACGGTAGCCAGAGAATATCCGAGAGCTCGTGAATGTGGTCGAGCTCCATCCCTCCTGTCATTTAATGGGGGCAGAGATTTTTCCGCCGGTTAGAAATCAATCCTCTTTTCGATTACGAGTAAAAGCTGCGGGGTCGCCAGATCTCATTAGCACAAATGCATGCGTTTCTGGCAAATGACGATGCTACCGTCGCCGTGCTGACGGGCAGAGGAGGGATGTACGGAAGTATGTACTTTACGCAAAGGGCTGAACGGGCGGCGGACTGGCTCAAGTCTAGCGGATTGAGGAGCCTTTCCATCGTAAATCCCTTTGAGAGAGAGAAGCGCAAAAGGTATGTCTTGGACGGCGGCTTTCCGGGAGGTCCCCTTTCAGAGGCCTTGCCAGAAGACTTGGCGATCAAGTATGGAAGCCCTCTGGGTCTGGAGTAGCGTTCGTCTTCGAATTTGCAAGGGAGTTGATGTGTCTGACGAGGTCAAATGCATTGCCAGAGAAGTCAGGGGAGCACGATCAGAGCTCAAGGCGCAGCCTCTTGCACGTCTGATCGAGAAAACGCAGGATTCTGAGACCGTTACCAACGCGATTACCGCTCTCCTCCAATTGTGTGAACGAAGCTTCATTGGCCGCCAGGACCTAATGCCACACGCGCAGACGCTGCTCGGTCTTTGCAGCGAAGCTCTCGATCAATCAAAGCCCGTCCAGGCAGACCCATGCAAGATGGAGTGGATCATCGATCCGGATTACAAGCCCATCCGCCACCGAGCGGGTCTTCTGCTCGATATTATTGGATACCTGCCAACGGAGGAGGCTGGGCCGGTTCTTCGGGCAGCTTTCTCCTTGACCGATCCGCGGCTGAAGCTTATTGCCGCTCCCTCACTGCTGCGTAATCTGGAGCCGGTCGATGCAGCGGAATTGGAGAAGATCGCTGCTAGCCATGAGGTCAGGATTCTCCTTTGGGAACAGCTCCGGCAATTGCAAATGGAGTTAATGCCGATCCGATGGTCGGGTTCCGATCAGCTCGCCGCTTCAGAGCTTTCGCGCTGGATCGAGCATCCAATGGAACTCGGTACGCCTCCGGAGGAGATTGAGTTGATAGAGACATTTCCGGTACAGGTCGACGAACGAGTCCTTGACCTATACCTCTTCCGCTTCCGCGAATTTGCCAAGCCGTGGGAACCCGACCAAGGGTGGAAGGCGGGTGTCGCCGGCCCTTACGAAAACGGCCAATTTGTGCGGTCGTGCTTTAGTTCGTTTGAGAGCTGGGACGCGAGAACACCGGAGGACCGTGTAAAGAAGATGATCGCGATCGTCTCCGGACGCGACGGCGAGTCCAACTAGGCGAGGCTGATTAGATAACCGTGTCGGCTCCGAGGCTGCCGAGTAGACTTGGTGCGCTCAGTCCGCACAAAGCTGAGTATGAATTCAGCGAAAGAAAGGGGAAGGCGTATCCACAGGAACCTATTTCGAGGTTGCCCCTCAAAGGGTGGGATTGTGATATTGGCGGACGGCTCACGGTAAAGAAGCGCTAACCCGGACACGGCACTTTGCCGGGTGCCCCATCCTTTCGCGCCCCTTTGCGAAAGGATGGGCGACTACGACTGTGAGCGTCATGGCACTTCGGCGAACACTGCAAATCAGAACAAACACTTGGTTTGTTGTTCATGTACTTTACATGAACCAAAATCGCTGTCCGTGCGCTGTAAGTTCTTTGTTTGACAGCGGACTCCAACCCCTCTCTACGCCAGGCGTGGTTCTTCAGGCGCGACCCGTGACGCGACCCGTAAAAATAATCAAGCCCAACCCGTGGCCCAGGAGCCAGATGGTAATTTCATTGGCCGCAGGATCCGTCGTGAGTGATAAGGCCTGTTCTTAACAGTTTACAACCGAGCCGAATTAGCGCGGCTGCCGGAGACTGGTTGACCGCCGTTCAAAACGCTGCCCAAGTCAGAACGGTGACACCTCGTCTTTGAACCTGATCTTGGAGGAAGTGGTCTTCATTCGAGGATACATAGCCTATGACAGACTGGTTCGCGCGCCCCGTCCTACACGTGAACGACGTTGAGGCCTCGCTCCGCTTTTACGTTAACCGGCTCGGCTTCACGAGCCCCTGGCGCTACGACGAGGACGGCAGAGCGCATGTCGCTCAGGTCGACCGGCAGGGCTGCGCGCTTATCTTAGCCGACACGTGGCCGGAGAAGATTGGCAAGGGGCTGATGTTCATTTCCCTGAACGTCGAGCCAGCGACGCCCGAGGGCACGATCGCTGCGTTGGACGCGTTGCGCGCGGAACTCGAAGCCAAGGGCGTTCCGGTCAAGGAGGGTTCGTGGGGATACCGGCTCCTGGTAGTCGGTGATCCGGACGGCAATCAGCTCTTCTTCAACTATCCGAACGAGACTGCATCCGGCAAGACTGTTAGAGCTGAAACGTAATCGTCTAGCTGTGCGAAGAGTGGCGCGAGTTGGCTGTTCTCCTTGTTTCCTGAGAATCCAATCATCGTGTTGATGATTGGCGATAAATCGCGATTACACTCAAAATGCCTTCGAAAAGATTTTGCGTTGGTATAATCCTCCACCACAATGAAGATCACGCTCTTATTGGCCCTCTTAACCCTTTGTGTTCTCGCCACTGCTCAAGCCAACAACGGTGAAAAGCCATCTGTGCCTTCCGGTACGGGCCAAACTGTTGACCCCAAGGTTCATGCCGACGCCATCAAACTGGTGGAAGTGAGCGATGCAAAGCAAAACCTACACAGCAATCTCCGATCGATGGTAGAGCAAGGTAAGAAGGTGATGATGGAGAAATGCCAAACCTGTGCGCCTGAATTTGGTGAGGAATGGGAAAAGCGGATGGTAGAGCGTCTCAACGTGGATGATTTTGTAACCGTGTACGTGCATGTCTACGAAAAATACTTCACAGATGCAGAGTTGACTGAGCTGATCGAATTACAGAAACAAAAGAAAAATTCCCAGCCTGTAAACCCTTCACCTGAATTGAAGAAGAAGCTTGAGTCAGTTATGCCATCCCTAATGGCGGATTCTGTAGGTGAGTGCACTCGAGTCGGAGCGAAACTTGGGGCGGAGATTGGCGCCGAAATTGAGCGGGAGCATCCGGAATATACCGAGCAGCAGTCAAAAGCAAGATAAACCGTGAACGTGTTTTCCACGGGCCTTCGTAACGAATTTGCTCTCATCAAACAGGCTGTTGGCGTAACAACCCCATTACACTCAGAACGGCTCAATGAACGCTATCGCCTGATCGCAACAATGATGGGCTGCGCATTGCCGCAAGGTGCATAATTCCAACTAGGTATGTTGCCGCGTCGGAAAATCGGCATAGCTTCGGTTGCCATTTCGGCTTTGGCAGTAGCCGTTGCCATCGCCTACTTCCGGGCCGACTTTCAAGGCGGCCCCACATCGGACGAGTTTGCTGTCTACGAGGCTTTTCTGGCCCGTTTGTCACAAGACTGGGCATCGCGGACAGGCCACCTTTCGCCCGATCATTTCGCACTTGCCGACACGAGTGCCAAATTAATTGAACATGGGTATGAGAACTGGATTCCGGCGGAATTGCGGCCTTACCCACCGGAACAGGCAGAGCCGCCCGAGAGAATCGTTGCCTTCTGTGGTGGGTTGTGTGGACACGATTTCATGAGGAAGAATTTGCGCTCATGGCACCTGAAGTCTGGCTCAAAGGTGCAATTCCCCTTTGAAGTTCTCTCCGTGTCCACCGACATCACAACAACAGCACGCGGAGTACGGATCGTCAGCGTCACACGCCCCGGATTCGACCTGCGGCATCACCGTGCGGTGCTCGATTACAGTTTCGACTGCGGCAGAGACGGGACGCTGGATCAAGACGCAGTTATGTGCGTACAAAGCGGTCAAGTTCTGCTGGAGAAGGTGAACGGGGCGTGGCGGGTCAATAAATACTCCGGCATCGACCTGTGAGCGAATGGTTGGCGATAAATCCCCATTACGCTCAATGACCAGCGGTCAAAACGTGTAATCGCCTGATTACAGCGACTATCGAGCTATCGCAGGAAAGCTTGTACACTCTCGATGTCGCGTAGAGAAAGCACACATGGAACGTTCCCCGGCGCCGCCAAAACAATTTTCAGTGGAGTGCGGAGGAATGCTTTGGCCTGTTGGCTCGTTGTTGATCA
>JAOAPL010000303.1 GCA_025462925.1 Acidobacteriaceae bacterium | reverse complement strand
TATTCGTGAGTTACAAAACATTATTGAGCGATCGGTGATCCTCTGCAATGGTGACACGTTCCGTGTCGAGCGGGCGTGGCTCTCCAGCCAGACCTCGTACCGTCCGGAGTCGGGCACTCTGCCAGAGACCCTCCAGAGTTACGAAAGGGAGATCATCGAAGCGGCTTTGGTGGAAAGCAACGGAAAAGTTGCCGGGCCAAATGGGGCTGCCGCCAAACTCGGAATTCCGCGTTCGACCTTGGATGCGAGAATTAAACAGCTCAAGATACTGAAATACACCATCCGGTAAGTCACCTCTTTTCACTGCCCAGAATCGAGCATTTCCCAAATCTCGTCACTCGAATTTCATTTTAGAACCCTGATTTCAGTGTAAATCAATGGGGCATTCAATTTGCACTACCGGTGATCGATGCTCGAATTCTTCTGGAGGCTCGAAATGAAGCTAATTGCTTTATTACCTAATCCTTGCGCAGGTTGGCGTACTCGGCTTTCGCTTGCCGGTAGATGGGGATGTCAGGATCGGCGTCCTTCCAGAGGTTCAGAAAATCCTCGTAGGATTTGCGTGCGGCGTCTAGATCACCCATCATTTTCTGCGCCCGCGCCAGCTCCAAATGCGATAGTGCACCATTTACAGATCGTCCCACTATACCCGGATGATCGAGGATCTTCTGGAACTCGGCCGCCGCGGAGCGACCGTCCCCCATTTGAAGGAAAGCGAGTCCGCGAATGTAGGCTGGGTAGAGACTGTTAAAGGGACGAGGATACGCTAAATCGTACTTTGCGGTGGGCCGCAGAATGTCGACGGCGCCGGCTGGATCCCCCTGGTGAAGCTTCATGGAGGCCCGTATCGTCGGCAGGAAATAGTTCTGAATCAGCGTATCAACCGGAAACTCTTGATTCAGGCTATCGGCAAGTCGTTGGGCCTGATCGATGTTTCCACTGCGGGCCAAAGCCAGAGCCATACGCAACTTCAAGCTGCGGTCCTTAGCGCCCTTGATAGTTTCTACTTCCCGTCGAACAGTAGCGAAGTTGCCGACTTCCGCTTCTCGCAGCATCTCCTCGCCGCTGTAAATAGATGGCAATGAGCCAGTCTTGCTGGCCACAGTGATGGCTTGCTGTATTGACCGGCGGGCCGTGCGCAAGTGGCCGTAGTAAGCCTCCGCCATCGATTTTCCAAACAGAAGCAATTCCTCACCGCCAGGGTGGTTCGCGCCCCAATTCCACTGCTCATCCATGGCTAGCTGGTCTTTTTGCAGGAAGCCGACTAGAGCACGGAGCCCGTGTAGAGTGGGATCATCGATGTTACGGGCTTGTGCCTCGTCGAAAGCGGCCTTCGCTTCGGCTGGCCGTTCCGCCAAGATGTTTGATTCCATCAGGGCCACATAGCTCGTGGCATTGGGAAGGAGGCGAGTTGCTTCGCGTGCTTGGTCAGCAGATCGAGCGTGTTGCCCCAAGTATCTCAAGCATAGGGCAAAGTTGATGTGGGCAATGGGATCCAGAGGAAATGTTCGCACCCACTCCTGATATACCTCAGAGGATTTCTCCAGTTCCCCTGTTGTGAAGTCGTAGTAGAGAGCTTCGGTCCTCAACCGGCTTGGCTCCGTCATTCGCGTACGCAGGTCGTAGGCCTTCTTTTCAGCCGCTGCTGCCAATGCCAATTCATCCAGGCCGTGGTAAGCGGACCCCAGAGCTGCGTAGCCCAGTGCAAAATTCGGGTCCAACTCCACGGCGCGCTTGTAGTAGGCAATAGCTCCACGGAAATCCCTCGCGACGTGGTGTCTGTAGCCTTCCATCAGAAGGTGTAGGGCTTCCAGGGAAGGACTCGTCGCCTCTTCTATTGGCCTATTTAACTTTGCGATCGAAGCTGCTGGTTCGCCAAGGTTGCCCCGCAGTCGCGCCGCGGATATACCCAGGAAGTGCACGACCTCGTTCCGACTGACTACATCTTGCTGGACTCGCGTGATTATGTTTCCGGTCCGGCAGTCTATCGCTTTAAGTTCAATCCTAAACTCATTGCCAGCGTCAGCGATGGAACTGGCTATAACCATCTTGCTGTTCGTTCGGAGACAAACTTCCCGAGCGACCTCGGGCGTGACCTTCGCATCCGCAGGAAGGCCGAACAGCTTCAAGTTCCCGCGCACTTTGTCCATGGCCAGAAGATTGAGATACGGCGTCTGCTCCAGACCGGCGTGCAAAGCGATGTATCCGACGTCATCGAACACCGGATCAGCGGTCTGGTTGGTGATGTCAGCAAGAATAATGGAGTCATCGGCAGAAAGTGTGACCTTCCTGCTGTAAGACCGGTAAGTCCAGACTCCGGCAGCTGCGACGAGTAGCAGAGCAGCCGCCGCCAGCGACCTGCGTATGCGGCGTCGTAGCGGATGAATCTCCCTCCGGACGCGCTCCAGATCCGCACGCATTTCCCCGGCAGACTGGTATCGCCGGCGGCTGTTCTTCTCCAGCGCCCTCGCAATAATGGCTTCCAAACCCCGCGGTACCGCAGAGTTGAACTCGTGAGCTGGAACTGGTGTCCGATTGAGAATCGCATCGTGGACCACAGCCACTGTGTCGCCGGTAAACGCCCGCTGCCCCGTGGCCATCTCATAAAGAACAAGCCCGAAAGAAAATAGGTCCGTTCGAGCATCCAGGTTTTCCTTGCGCACCTGCTCCGGAGACATATAGCCGGCCGTGCCCGCCGTAGTCCCGGTGCGGGTCAGACTGGTAGAAATCCTATCGGGAGATTCGGCGTTCTTCCCGTTCGCAGCCGCCTCCGTACGGGGCGAAGGCTGGATGCCTGATGATTCCTCGGCTGGGCCTTTTCCCATTAGTTCTTCGCTTCCAGCCAATTTCGCCAATCCGAAATCCAGGATTTTTACCGGACCTGGCTCGGTCAGGAAAATGTTTGCTGGTTTTAAGTCGCGATGAATAATGTCCTTGTCGTGAGCGGCTTGTAACCCGTCACAAATTTGACTGGCGATATCCAATAGCGTAGCCAACGGGATCGCCTCTGGCTCTGACGCGTTTATGCGATGAAGGAGAGTCTCTCCTTCCAGCAGCTCCATCGCGATGAAAGGCTGGCCCTCATACTCTCCAATTTCGTAGATCGTGCAGATGTTGGGGTGGTTCAACGCTGATGCGGTTTGGGCTTCGCGTTCAAAGCGCTGAAGTGCGCTCGGGTCACTAGCCATGTCTTCAGGCAGGAATTTGAGTGCTACAGAACGGCCGAGCTTGAGGTCCTCTGCCTTGAAGACAATTCCCATGCCGCCGCCGCCGATGACCTCGAGGACACGATAATGGGAGACTTTCTTACCGATGAGATTGCCGAGATGAGGCAACGCCTGCGCGCCGATGGCATCTCCGTGAAGGAGTTCTGAAGCAGTCTCGAGCCACTCGACGGCGACCAGCAAATGATACCCTCGCCGCGCCAATGTTCCGATGTATTGAGGGTTAGCAGCTGAATCGCTCAGGGCTCGCCGGAGCATCTTGATAGCCGCATTGATGCTGTGGTCGAAATCGACAACGGTGTCGTTGGGCCAGAGCTCCTTCCTGATTTCCTCGCGGGTTACGATCTTGCCACCACGCTCAATCAGCATTCGCAACACCTTGAATGGTTGTTCCCTAAGGAGAATCCTCCCGTCGCCGTCGACAGTCCCAATCGAGCACAGTTCACCCGATTTCAGGTCAAGCTCAAACCTGCCGATCCTTACGCAACCCTTGAGAGTGTGTTCCATGCGATCTTTATCTCAGCCACGGGGTCAAAAGCATACGTCGGGAAAGGGAAGACGAAAATGCAGCGGCGCAACACCTCTGCTTTTAGTCATTTAGAATCAATTACTTCCTGACCTAACTCACATTTCACCACAAAATCACCGCCAGTGCATTTACTCCTGGCTCCCGTCTTGCCAAAGTTGACACGAAATATGGAGCCGCCAACACGCGCCATAGCCGGTAATGGCAGGACTTGAGACGCTCGGACTGCAAAGGAGATATGGTCGCCAAACTCAGTCCATTTTGCAAAAACTTCGCGAAGCTCGCGGAATCTATGGCCATTAGTACGATGTTTCTCAGTCATTTGTCCAAGCTGCGGCAGATGATGGTGGGTCAGGAAGATTGGAGTGGGTTTGAAGAGTCTCGCTAGTCCCAATCTCCATCACCAAGCTTTGAGTTCAACGATACTGAATGCTTGGCGAGCACACGGAACCTTCAGCTCGGAGAAAGGATCAGTACAAGTAGTTAAATGGTACGGACGAACATTGAACTTGAAGAGCTGATACGTGTCGAAGTGCCCTTAAGGGCGAATGAACCGAGTTTGCGCCTGATCCTCGACACTGTTCCTGGGTTTGTCTGTACCTTGAGTGCGGCGGGCGAGCTTCAATTTCTCAACCGCCAGGTCCTGGAATATTTCGGCAAGACGACTGAGGAACTGAAGAATTGGGCCACCAGCGGCGCCGTCCATCCGGATGACCTTCCTCGCGTGATTGAAGCATGGCGGCGCTCGGTCGAAACCGGGGAGCCGTATGTTCTTGAACTCCGCCAGCGGCGTGCCGACGGCGTGTATCGTTGGTTCCAATCTCGCGCTATCCCCTCGCGCGACACGGTAGGACGGGTCACCGGCTGGTACATGTTGTTGACGGACATTGACGACCGGAAGCGCGGTGGGGATGAATTACAGAATGCTTTGGAAGAAATCGAGCGGCTGAAAGACCGCCTTCATGACGAGAATGTAGCCCTCAGGGAGCAAATCGATCAGGCCTTCATGTTTGAGGAGATCGTGGGCTCCTCGCCCGCTTTAAAAACTGTGCTCTCTAGTATTGTAAAAGTCGCTCCAACCGACTCTACGGTGCTGATTACTGGCGAAACAGGTACAGGGAAAGAACTAGTTGCGCGCGCCATACATAAGCGTTCGAGACGTGCCGGCCAGCCTTTTATTAGCGTGAATTGCGCTTCGATTCCTTCTTCGCTAGTCGCCTCGGAATTGTTTGGCCACGAGAAGGGCGCATTTACCGGTGCCGTGCAGCGCCGACAAGGTCGTTTTGAGTTGGCGAACTCCGGCACGATTTTCCTCGATGAAATCGGCGAGCTCCCCGTGGAAACCCAGATTGCATTGCTTCGAGTGCTCCAGGAGCGCCAGTTTGAACGAGTGGGGGGCAGCCACGTCATTCGCACAGATGTTCGTATAATCGCCGCTACCAACCGGGATTTGCCGGCAGCCATTGCTTCAGGAACATTTCGCG
>JAOAPL010000001.1 GCA_025462925.1 Acidobacteriaceae bacterium | reverse complement strand
GTCGGACGCGGCGAGCGTATCGGTCTCATCAAGTTTGGTTCCCGAGTGGACATGTTGCTTCATCCGGACGTTAATGTGCTTGTGAAGGTCGGCGACCACGTCGCCGGAGGGTCATCAGTGATTGCTGCGCGAGCAGGATCGGCGCAGAGCGAGAAAACTGTATCCGATAAAGTGCCGACCGGAGTAGGTGCCTGATGCCGCAACAATTGCCCAGTATCCAGGAGATCCGACGCAGTAAGCGCGTGCGCAAAGGTATGTACATTCTGCCTTCGCTGTTCACGGCGGGAAATATTGCGGCAGGATACTTCGCTATCGCGCAGACCTTTCAGGCTTCGATCACGGGGGATTTTTCGCGATTCGACTGGGCGGCGAAAGCCATTGGTTTCGCCATCTTTTTCGACGGCCTCGATGGCCGCATCGCCCGCATGACGAATACCACCAGCGAATTCGGCAAGCAGTTGGATTCACTCGCTGACGTGATCACCTCCGGCGTCGCGCCTGCGTTTTTGGCGTACGCATGGGGCGTCCGTTATACCAGCCCGCCGTTTGGAAATGCCGAATGGCAAGCCAAGCTGATCCAACTTGGAGCAATCGTTACATTCCTGTTTCTCACCGCGGGCGCCAGCCGATTGGCGCGCTTCAATATCCAGATCAATCCGCAGCCATCGAATCCGGGCCGCCCGGGTAGAAAGTATTTTGTCGGCATGGCCATTCCCGCAGGCGCTGGAGTGATCGCGTCTGTGGTCCATCTGGCCGGTGGCGAGCCGATTGAACAATGGTGGCTTTCGGTGGTGTGGGTTTTGCTGGTATTCGCCACTGGTTTCCTCATGGTTAGTACGTGGCGCTTTTACAGTCCCAAGGACATAGATCTCAAAAAGCAGCATCCCTTTACTGCATTCGTTTTGATCGCGGGTCTAGTGGCCGCAATCTGGTTCTTCTCAAAGCCTGTGCTGTTTTTTATGGCGATGACCTATATGCTTTACGGCGTACTGTCGAGGCTGGCCTACATATTGAGAAGGCCGAGCCAAGCCTCCGGTGAACAGCAGTTACAGGAACAGCCCCATTAAGAACCTCTAACAAGGATTCGAACGTTTTCGATGACAGGCACGAAAAAGCCAAATCTGGTGCGTCCTCAATCCCCCGGATGGACCGGCCTATATAAGGTCGCCATCGCGGGCGCTGCATCTCTGAAGGGCAAGGAAGTAAAAGAGGTGCTGGACGAGCGCAACTTTCCCGCTAACGAGATCCTGTTACTGGACGATGACGATTCTCTCGGCCAGCTTGAGACTGTCGGCGACGAAGCCACGTTTATTCAGAACGTCGCGCGCGATAGTTTTGAAAAAGTTGATCTCGCGTTCTTCGCCGGAGACGAAGCATTCACGCGCAAGCATTGGCAGGCCGCGAAAAACGCGGGCTGCGCCATCGTGGACCTTTCATACGCGCTGGAGACCGAGCCGAACATCGGCATACGCGCACCATGGCTGGAGAAGGAACTGGAATCGCAGGTCGAACGTGCGGCAAAGCTGGACTTGGAAACCACAGCAGTTGCGGTTGCGCATCCTGCCGCAGTGATGCTGGGACTGCTCCTTCTTCGCGCGCAAAGGTCGGGAGCAGTGCGCAATGCTATTGTCACGCTATTCGAACCAGTTTCCGAGCAAGGCAAGCGCGGCATGGACGAACTCCACCAGCAAACGCTAAATCTGCTTTCATTCCAGAGCATGCCCAAGGAAGTCTACGATGTGCAGGTAGCGTTCAATATGCTGCCCCGGTTCGGAGACGAATCCAAAGTGTCATTGCAAGCCTCCGCGGAACGGATCGCGCGACACTTGAAACTGATCACGCGATCTCGCATCGAACTGCCCGCGCTGCAGGTGATCCATGCTCCAACTTTCCATGGGCACACGGCTTCGATCTTCCTGGAACTGGACCGCAAGATATCGACTGAGGATTTCTCCCTTGCGTTAAAAGGGGAGCATGTGAGCATTATTACTGCTGCGGATGACGCTCCTAGCAACGTGAATGCGGCGGGGCAAGACCAGATCATGGTTTCGCTGAGTGCCGACCCGGTGCGCGAAAAAGGGATTTGGCTCTGGGCGGCTTCAGACAATCTGAAGATCTCCGCCATCACCGCGATAGAATGCGCGGCAGCGCTGGTGGCGACAAGGCCATCGGGAAAGATCCAGTAATCATTTATCAATGATGGACATGGGCACTTTTGCTCATGTAACCGGCAAGCGTTTGTGTCAGACTGAATTCCTATGAGATTCAAGTTAGTGGCGGTCATCTTGCTCGCGGCGCTCGCAACTGGTTGCGGATACTCGACCGCCGGGAAAGCGACACGGCTGCCGAGCACTGTCCAGACCGTCGCGATACCCGCATTCATCAATCAGACGCAGACTTATCGCATTGAGCAGGTGATGACGGCAGATGTGGTTAGGGAGTTTACCGCCCGGACGAAATACCACGTGGTGAATGAGGCTGGCAGCGACGCTGACGTGATCCTCCACGGCACCATCGTTTCCACGCAGGCCGCTCCGCTTACCTATGACTCGCAGACGGGCCGCGCATCGAGCGCACTGATCACGGTGAACCTCAAGGTCTCGCTGGTGGACAAGACCGGCAAAGTGCTTTTCGATAATCCCAATTACGTGTACCGCGAGCAATATCAGGTCTCGCGCGAGGTCTCGTCGTTCTTTGAGGAACAATCGCCGGCGGTGAACCGGCTCTCACGCGACCTGGCGCGTACGCTGGTCGCCGACATCCTGGAGCGTTTCTAAGCATGGCAGCGGGCCGGAGCTTCGCAGCCACTGACCGCTTCATCGCCGAAGTAGAAGGCGGAAAACTGCGTCCGGCTTACGTTCTCATTGGGGACGAGGTTTTCTTTCGCGATCGCTGCCGCGCTGCGGTGATCCAGCATCTTGTCGCACCCGACCTGCGCGAATTCAGCCTCTACGATCTTGACCTCAGCGACGTCAGCATCGCGGAAATCCTCGATCGCGCTCAGACGCCGTCGTTGATGGCGCCGTTTCAAGTCTTCTTCATCCGCGGTGTGAAAAATCTTTACGGGCGCGGATCGCATAAAGAGGAGTTTGCGGCCGTCGAAGCGTATTGCAAGAATCCCAATCCGAATGCGTTGCTGATATTTGTCGCCGACCACCTGAGCATTCCCGCTGATGTCCGCCGCATGGATATGCAGGACAAAGATCGCTACGACCGCATCCGTGAGACGCTGGGAGAGGTCTGCGGCATCATCGAACTCGGCCGTGTGGATGAAGGCGACGGCATCCGCTGGGTCATTGAAAGCGGTCAAGCGCAAGGCGTGAAAGTGGAGCAGGACGCCGCGCGCGAACTGGTGGATTCTCTCGGCTCAGACATGATGTTGATCGGCAATGAACTGGAAAAGCTCATCCTTTATGTGGGCGAGAAGAAGCGGATCACGGTGGGCGATGTCGAGACCATGGTGCTCTCGGCCAAACAGCGATCACTGTACGAATTGACAGACGCGATCTCCGCAAAAGACCGCAGCCGCGCGTTAGCAGTGCTCGATGCGATGCTCTCCAGCGGCGACGGCGAAGATGCCGCCATCGGACACCTTTATATGTTGGCGAAAACTTTCCGCCAGATGCTCGTGATCCTTGAGAAGAATGTGCGCGACTCGCGCGCTATCTGGCAAGCGCTGTGGCAGGGATTTCGCGTGCCTCCATTTGCTGCGGAAGACATCATTCGCCAGGCCCGCCGATACAAATCCCGGCGCGAACTTACCCGCGCTCTGCGTCTGATCGCCCGCGCCGATCTGGCGTTGCGGTCGAATCCGCCCAGCAAGCGGATGGTGCTGGAGAATCTGATACTGCAACTTTCGAGCGAGGCCCCGCAACTTGCTCCCGCATGGCAGCAGGAAGAATTGCCGGTTTAGAGGTCCGCCGCAAACTGCGCCGACGCAATGTCCTCCATGACGCTGGAAGGACATATCGGCCCGCCTGTCACCTTGCAGGTCTGCGTCGCGTGCCAAGGATTCTGGTTTGAGATGTTCAAGAGCTTGCAACTGGCGCCCGCCTCCACGCTCAAGCTCATGAAGTTTATTGGCGAGAACTCTTCCTTCGCGAGGACTCCGGCGGCTGAGGTATTGCGTTGTCCAATATGTGAGGACAAGCTGTTGCTTACCCACGATTGGCAGCGCAACACTCCTTTCACGTACTGGCGATGCGACAAGGACCACGGTCACTTCATTGGGTTCTTTGATTTTTTGCGCGAGAAGGATTACATCCGCCCGCTATCGCCGCAAGAGATCGCGAAGTTGCGCGAGAACATACAGGTTTTGAATTGCCACAATTGTGGGGCGCCGATCGACCTGGCAAAGGTATCTTCATGCGAACATTGTCATTCCCCGGTCTCGATGCTGGATATGCAGCAACCGCAGCGAATGCTGGCGCAATTAAAAGATGCGGCCAGCGGAACGCCACAATCCGCGCCAGATTACACCGAATTTCCCCTCACTTATCATGATCCGGATGCTCATCGCGACTGGTGGAGCGACGCTTCTTCCACCGGGCTGGTGCAGGCGGGATTGAAAATTGTCGCGCGCTGGTTGTCGGCGATCGGCGATTAAGAGTTCTCGGTCCTTCCCAAATACAAAAGGCAGACCCGTAGGCCTGCCTTTTTCAAATCCAAAACAGCTTACTTTGCGAGCTTATTGACGCGGGTCTTCAGACGGCTCTTGTACCGTGAAGCAGTGTTCTTGTGCAGAACGCCCTTTTGCGCGGCCTTGTCGATGGCGGAAGCGGTGGCGCCGAATGCCGACTCGGCAGCCTTCTTGTCGCCGGTTGAAATCGCTTCACGCAAACCACGGAGTGCTGTGCGCAGGCGCGAGGTGTTCGCGCGATTGGTTTCTGTACGGGTTACGGTCTGACGTGCGCGTTTCAGCGCGGAAACATGGTTTGCCATAACTTGCTTGTGTGTCCTCTGCCTATAAAGATTCAGAACTGATGGTGAATAGATTATTGTACGGGATGGCTGGAAGCCGGTCAAACAGCGAACGCAGATGCGATGGGTCGCTAGCTGTGAGCCACGGGCGACGCCTCTTGCGATTCCATGGAGCCTGCGGCCTGAAGGATTGGGAGGACGAGTTGCATGATGAGAGGTACGACCTCTTCCGCCGGAGGTCGGCCGGGGGTCTTGAGCCACTCTTTCACAGCACCGTAAATCGCCCAACTTGCGCTGGTGGCGATCATCTCTGGCGGGATCCCCGAGGTGGGCGACGCATCCTTCAAGCCTGCCATCAGCACACGGCGGATCGCGGTAGTGATGGCGGCCTCAACAAGCGGTTCGAAGGCGCTTTGACGCTGGCAGTCCGCGCCATTGCCATGGCTCTGCGTTAGGTAATCGCAAGTGGCGAGGATGATGGCGCTTGCTGCTGACGGGCAGCTCCCGTAGCGTACCTCGCGCTCATGAAGCAGCGTGTGGAAACCGCCGGCAACCAAAGCGTCCAGCAGCGCGTACTTGTCTGCGTAGTGGTCGTAGAAGGTAGCCCGATTAACGGTTGCCGTCTCGGTGATGTCGTGTACGGAGATCTCGTCGAAACTCTTGTTCTGCATGAGCGTCCGCAAGGCGCTCTGAAGGAGCTGCCTGGTGCGCCGGATGCGGGGATCAAGTACTTCACAGTCGGAAATCGGCATGGATTCTCTCAACCAAACCCAATTGTAGGCTATCCAAACAAAAAAAAGAACCCTTAAAGCGACAGTTGTCGTCTATACTTAAAACGACAAATGTTGTTTAAACATTTCATGTCGACTAAGGAGATTTCTCTCATGCCCACCTTACTGCAACTGGATTCAAGCCCCCTGGAAAGTTCTATCAGCCGCGAACTGACGCGCGAATTCGTCAAAACATGGAAGGCTGCCCATCCGAAGGGCGCGGTGATCCATCGTGACCTGGCAGCGAATGTTTTGAAGCCCGTGGACTCCGCGTGGATATTCTCCTCGTTTACACCGGAAGCCTCGCGCACACCGGAGCAGAAGGCTGCATTGGCGTTATCAGATGAGCTCATTGCCGAACTCGAAGCCGCGGACGAGTCCGTCTTTGGCGTAGCGATGCACAATTTTTCCATTCCTTCTGTACTCAAGCTGTGGATCGATCAGATCGTCCGTATCGGGCGCACGACCGCGTATGGCGAGAACGGACCGAAGGGCCTGCTCAATGGCAAAAAGGCAACGATCTTGATTGCCAGCGGTGGGGTGTATGAGGCGGGAACTGCAGCGGAGGCTTTCAACTTTGTCGATCCATATCTGAAGACAATCCTCGGCTTTATCGGCATCACTGACGTCAAGTTTGTGACAGCTGGCGGTGCGGCGCAGATCATGAGGGGCGCGGTGGATCGTGAGACTTTTCTGAAACCGACTTTGGAGCGGGTTCGCGCCGCAGTGGCGTAAGCCTCACGCAAAACTAACTAACAAAGAGATGATTGAGAACAATTATGAGACCAATTGAAAAAACTCTTGCTGCACAGACCTCCGCGCGCAGAATCACGCATCGTACTCGCGGTCAGAACCATGGCCCTCTCACGCGGCTGATGAGCCCTTCGGACTTCGGCGAAATCCTGAAGCCTTTCGTATTTCTCGATATATTCGATCATGAGGGCGAGCCTTTTAGTGGACCCCTACATCCGCACTCTGGTATCGCCACACTGACCTACGTCGCGGAAGGCGCGGTCAACTATGTGGACCCGGACAACGTGCAGGGTACATTGCCGGCCGGCGGCGTCGAATGGATGCAGGCCGGACGCGGCATGTGGCACGGCGGCGGGCTCGACAAAGCAGGCCGGACGCGTGGCTTCCAGCTCTGGATCGCATTGCCACCGGAACTCGAATTGGGTCCGACCTCAAGCATCTACCAAGCTCCTGCAGATGTGGCGGAAGAGGGTCCAGCGCGGGTTCTTCTTGGCAGCTATGGGTCTGCATCGAGCGCCATCGTGTCCCCTTCGCCGATCAACTATCTGGCGGTACGCCTGAAGGCCGGCGAGCGCTGGCGTTACGAGCCCCCGACGAGCCACACCGTTCTGTGGATCGCCGTCGCATCCGGCACTGTGTCGGTTCCCGACGAGTTGCGCCACGGAGACTTGGTGGCTTTCGAGCCTTCGAGCGAAGCGGTCGAGTTCGAGGCGCGGACCGACGCTGAATTCGTTGTCGGCTCGGCCGTCCCGCACGAGTACGATCTTGTCCTCGGCTCCCACTCGGTACACACAACACCCGCCGCGTTGCGCGA
>JAOAPL010000246.1 GCA_025462925.1 Acidobacteriaceae bacterium | reverse complement strand
GCGCGACCTTTACGGTCGTGGATGGGGCTTTGCCTGGCGATTAGACCGACGCATCGTTTATAACCGTGCATCGGCGCGTCCAGACGGAAAGCGTTGGAGTGAGTGGAAGAAGCTGGTTTGGTGGGATGAGCAGCAAAAGCAGTGGACTGGTCTGGATGTCCCAGATTTTTATCGGGACAAGCCTCCCGATTACAAGCCGCCGAAAGGAGCCGTCGGTGCAGCGGGAATCGCCGGGGACCAACCGTTCATCCTCCATCCTGACGGCGTAGCCTGGTTATTTGTCAGCGTGGGGCTAAAGGATGGTCCCTTGCCGGCACATTACGAGCCACTGGAATCGCCGCTTCCCAATGCTTTGTATAAGGGCACCAATTCGGATCCGGCGGCGATGAAGAAAGAGCGTCCCGACAATCCATACGCACGATCGCCCGGGGATCCGCGCTTCCCGTATGTCCTCTCGACTTATCGGCTGACTGAACATCACACAGCCGGAGGGATGTCGCGAACGTTGAGTCACCTCGCAGAACTGCAGCCCGAGTTGTTCTGCGAAGTGTCACCAGAGCTGGCGGCTGAGATTGGTTTGCAGCACGGGGCCTTCGCAACCATCACTTCACCGCGCGGCATTGTGGAGGCCCGAGTGATGGTGACAAATCGCTTGAAGCCGCTGACGGTGGCAGGTCGTTCTATCCATCAGGTTGGCCTGCCATTCCACTTCGGCACCAACGGCTTAGTCACCGGTGATTCAGCCAACGACTTGCTACCCATCTCCGAGGAGCCAAACGTTCGCATCATGGAAGCCAAAGCGCTGGTGTGCGACATCACTCCGGGCAGGCGTCCGCGAGGGAAAGCAGCGCTCGAGTTCCTCGCTAGAAAGATGGAGGCGGCATGAGCACTTCTACTAATCTTCAAACGGGCCACCCCGGCCACACCACCGCATTCCTGACGGATTCAACATTGTGCATTGGCTGCAAGGCCTGCGAAGTGGCGTGCAAGGAATGGAACGGTGTTAGTGCAGACGGATTCGACTGGTCAGGCTTCTCGTACGACAACACGGGTCATGTGGGGCACTCGACGTGGCGACATGTGAAATTTGTAGAGGGCGATCCTCAACCGGGCTTCGGCGGAAATTCCGGCGAAACTATCTCGTGGGAATTTTCGTCCGACGTATGCAAGCACTGTGAGGTGGCCGGCTGTCTCGAAGCATGTCCCACTGGCGCGATCACGCGAATGGAATTCGGCGCGGTGTACGTGCAGCCTGACGTTTGCAATGGCTGCTCATACTGCGTTGTGGCTTGCCCTTTCGGCGTGGTGCAGAAGAACGTTGAGGACGGCCGTGCGTTCAAGTGCACATTCTGTTCTGATCGGCAGCGAGTTGGACTGGAACCTGCTTGCGCAAAGGCGTGTCCCACGCAGTCGATCAAATTCGGAGAGATCAATCAACTCCGCAGCGAAGCACAGGAGCGCCTGGAGGAATTGAATGCGCGTGGAATCGACGATGCGACCGTGTATGACCCGCAAGAGACCAGCGTGGGCGGGATCCACTCGATCTTTCTCGTTCGCGGTGATCCGCGTACTTACAATCTCCCGCCCAAACCTGAAGTGCCGACTATCTATTTGAAAGACGGGTGGCGTTCGGCGGGAATCGGCGCCGGCATGATGTTGCTGGCAGGTCTGGCCGCATTCTTGAGTACTCCGTCGAAGAACGGAAAACGTCTGGAAGGAGCCGCCAGATGAGTGATCCCTTGAGACGTGAGCAAGCTCCGGATATTGCGCGCGAAGCTCGGCTGTTGAACATCCGTAGGGAAGCAGAGAAAAAGGGCCGTTTGGTGGAACAAGGAGTGCGGCCGAAAGGCGCTCCGTTTCCTAAGGCATCGCCTGAAACAGGCTACTACGGCATTCCCCTCTTGAAGGAGCCGCAATGGACTTGGGAAATCCCCGTTTATTTCTTTGTTGGAGGCGCCGCCGGAGCTGCCGCACTGATCGGTGCACTAGCCAAGGTGACCGGCAAGGACGAGCGACTCGCGCGCGACGCGCGTCTGGTTGCGGCTGGTGGTGCAATCGTCTCGACGGGGTTGTTGATCTCCGACCTTGGCAGGCCTGAGCGTTTTCTCAACATGCTGCGCGTGTTCAAGCTCCAGAGTCCGATGTCGGTCGGGGCGTGGGTGCTGGCGCTGTTCGGCAGCTCTGCTGGCGCCGCGGCATTTGCTCAGGTTGTTGACGACAGAATGGGGATCGGCCCCGTCCGAGTCTTGGGAAACATCGCGGAAGGTTTTTCTGCAGCGATGGGATTGCCGCTGGCCACCTACACAGGAGTGCTCATCGGAGCGACCGCCATTCCGGCATGGAACCACAATGTCAAAACGCTGCCAATACATTTCGGAATGTCAGGGCTGGGATCGGGAGTTTCCGTTCTGGAATTAATGGGGCACGACGAAAGCCCGGCGCTCAACCTGCTCGGGATCGGCGCGTCTGCGGTAGAAAGCTATGAGGGAGTGCGCCTGGAGTTCAGGCGTGATCCCCAAGTGAATCGTCCGCTCAGGCATGGCCTGACGGGTTGGACCACGCGATTAGGCGGCGTCCTCTCAGGCCCTGCCCCTTTGGCGCTGCGCCTCATAGCAACTGCCTCGGGATCGCGACGCTTGCGCCGAGTCGCGGCATGGTCGAGCATTGCCGGAAGCATTTTGACGCGCGTCGGCTGGATCTATGCAGGTCACGAATCAGCGAGAGACTGGCGCATCCCGCTACAGATAAAGGAAACACCATCAACCCCGGAGCTGACATCGAGGCGGGACGTTCCGCAGATGCGAGCAGGTTGACGTGCTAAAAAATTGGCGCCATCGTGTGCTCCGCGGAGGCGTTCAAGGAGGATCGATTTATGTCTTCATCGGGCCCAGTGACAGCAAACGGGGGCACGTTAACGAATCGGTGGAGTGTTGCGGTAGCGGGCGTGATCATGCAGATTGCTCTCGGCGCGGTGTATGCCTGGAGCGTATTCCGCATTCCGCTGACCAAGGCATTCGGTTGGACGATCACTGAGGTCACATTCACATTTACGCTGAGCATCCTGGTACTTGGTTTTGCCTCGTTCATCGGCGGGCTCTGGATGCGAAAAGTAGGTCCGCGAAAGGTAGCTATCACCGCCGGGATCTTCTACGGAGCCGGCATCTTCCTTTCTAGCTTTTCTGGCGGACATCTTTGGTGGCTGTATTTCTCGTACGGCTTGCTCGGGGGCATCGGCTTGGGACTCGGCTACATTGTTCCGGTCGCCACGCTGGTCAAGTGGTTCCCAGATAAGCGAGGCATGATCACCGGTCTCGCCGTGGCAGGATTCGGAGCCGGGGCGCTCATTACCGCGCCAATCGCGACGCGACTGATTGTGAGTGTCGGAGTACTCAAGACGTTTGCGATTCTTGGGATCGGATATTTCATTGCGGTCACAGTCAGCGCCCTGTTCATGAAAGATCCACCACCAGGATATGTCCCGCCCGGTTGGACTCCTTCCGCGGCTGAACAACGCCAGCGTGCGGCACAAGACTTCACACTAAGGCATGCGTTGAGTACTTGGCAGTGGTACGCATTATGGGCGCTGTTGTTTCTGAACACATCGGCGGGCATTTCGATCATTTCGCAAGCAGCGCCGATGGCACAGGAGATTACAGGAGTGAGCGCCGCGACGGCAGCCGGAATGGTTGGAATCATCTCGATTGCTAACGGGGCGGGCCGCTTTCTGTGGGCCTGGTTCTCTGACCTAGTCGGACGTCGCTGGGTGTTTCTGGCGATGTTCCTTATCCAGGCAGTGATCTTTCGTGTGATGCCGCATGCCACGACATTCTCGACATTCACCACCCTCGCGTTCATCGTCCTGCTTTGTTATGGAGGGGGTTTCGGGACAATGCCGGCATTTGCCGCAGATTACTTCGGGACGAAGGACGTTGGATCAATCTACGGGCTGATGCTGACCGCATGGGGTTTTGCTGCCGTGTTGGGGCCAACATTGATCGCCACAATTCGGCAACGCACCGGAGCGTACAGCGAGGCGCTCACCGTGATCTCATTTATTGTGCTAGTCGCCGCAGTTATTCCGCTAATCATCCATCCGCCTACCAGCGGGGCTGCACCGGCCAGAACGAGGGAACCTAGTCCACGAGCGGCCTAGAGGTTTCTGAGAGGTGCGACATACTTAGTACCTGTAACCGCAATTCTTCGGCGGTTTAGTAGATCCGACCACAACTATTCCGGCAACTCTAGTGTTCCTACTCTGATAGGCCGGATTATCCCTCATGACAAAGATTGCTGGCGTCGCCAGCGCATTTCCACACCACTACTATCGGCAGGAACAAATCGCCCAGGCTCTGAAGAAAAACTGGGCTCACAAGATTGAAAACCCGCAAGTCCTCGACCGCTTGTTGACGCGAGTAGGTGTGGAGGGGCGATATCTCGCCTTGCCCATTGAACGTTACGAGCAAATATCTACATGGGGGCAAGCGAATGATTCGTGGATCGAAGTCGCCGAGGAACTTGGGGAGCAGTCCCTCTGCAGAGCGCTGACTCGAGCCGGTCTTGAGCCCACGGACATCAATACGATTTTCTTCACTTCGGTGACAGGCATAGCCAGTCCATCCATCGATGCCAAACTGATCAATCGGATGGGCCTCTCGCGCAACATTAAGCGTGTTCCGATCTTCGGGTTGGGATGCGTGGCCGGAGCGGCGGGCATTGCGCGCGCGGCTGATTATGTCCGTGCATATCCTGATCAGGTCGCTGCTCTGGTTTCGGTGGAACTGTGCTCATTGACCTGGCAGCGCGAAGATTTATCCGTGGCTAACATCATTTCGTCCGGACTGTTCGGCGATGGCGCCGCTTCTGTCTTGATCACTGGAAGCGAAGTTTCGCGTCCGGGTCCCACAATCATTGACTCTCGCTCATCGTTTTATCCGGGTACGGAAGATGTGATGGGTTGGGAGATTTCCGAGAAGGGCTTCCAAATAGTCCTTTCGCCGGACGTGGCCAAGGTGATCAAGGAGAATTTACGTCAGGATGTCGATCAGTTTCTTGCAGACAACGGACTTGATCGTTCCGATATCGGCAGCTGGATCATGCATACCGGCGGGCCCAAAGTGCTGGAAGCGACTGCGGAGGCACTTGACCTTCCCGAGGGAGCACTCGACGCTTCGTGGCAGTGCCTGCGCTCGGTTGGCAATCTGTCTTCGACTTCTGTCTTGTTGGTGCTGGACGACGTGATGCGGCGCCGGTGTCCCGCGCCGGGTACATACGCAATTCTCGCGGCCATGGGGCCGGGCTTTTGCGCAGAGCTAGTGCTCCTGCGATGGTAGCAATGTGAACACCGTGGTTCAAAACTCAGAAGTGTTCATCGTTGGTGGAGGACCTGCGGGCCTTGCGGCCGCGATCGCAGCTCGTCGAGCAGGTTTTTCTGTCGCGCTCGCCGACTGTGCACGGCCACCTATCGACAAAGCCTGCGGAGAGGGAATCATGCCTGACGGGCTTGCGGCACTGCGCGCCCTGGGCATCGAATTGCCGCCAAACTTAGGTTTTCTATTTAGCGGAATCAGATTCTTGAGCGGGGAGAAAGCGGTCGACGCTTGCTTTCCCCGCGGTAAGGGCATCGGAGTTCGTCGTACGCTGTTGCATCAGGTTCTTCTCGATGAAGCTTCCCGACTCGGCGTAGACATGCATTGGGGTGCTCGAGTCACCGCCCTTGGCCGAAGAATGACGATGGACGGGCGGCCTGTTGAAAGTAAATGGCTGATCGCTGCGGATGGTCAGAATTCGGCGACACGCAAATGGGCGGGGCTCGACCGTGGCAAGATCCGTCGTCGTCGTTTCGGATTTCGGCGACATTACCGGGTAGAGCCGTGGTCAGAATTTGTCGAGATCTCATGGAGTGATCGGGCGCAGATGTACATCACTCCTGTGGCGTCAGACCGAGTGTGTGTCGCGCTGATCACCGGTGATCAGCATCTGCGCTTTCACGACGGGCTGAGGCTGTTCCCCGCAGTGGAATCGCACTTGCAAAATGCAATTCCGATCACCCATGAACAGGGGGCGCTGTCGCCTTCGCGTCAACTGGACAAGGTGTACAGCGGAAACCTAGCTTTGATCGGTGAAGCTTCAGGATCGGTTGACGCTATCACCGGCGACGGATTGTCATTGGCTTTTCAGCAGGCAGTGGTTTTGGCTTCGGCCATGCGCAACGAAAATCTCTCTGCTTACCAGAGCGAGCACCGGCGCATTGCTCAGCTACCTCGTTTCATGGCTGAAGTCATGCTGGCAATGGATGGGCGTCCGCGGTTCCGGAATCGCGTGTTCAGTGCGTTGACCGCCAATCCTGTCCTGTTCGAGAGAATGTTGGCAGTGCACACCGGGGCGCTCGCGCCCCTCTCTTTCGGCGCACGTAGTGCCGCCTCGCTTGGATGGCACCTGATAACCGCTTGATCTTCAGGAGAAAATCTGTTGACGAAAATCCTTCACCGCCAAATTCCGTCCAGGGCCGTGCTGTTCGTTGTCCTGAGCATTCTGTTTGCGAAAGCAACTCTGGCGCAGGAGTCGGTTGTCCGTTTTGCGCCAGCACAGACGAAGGTCACTTTCACGCTCAGCGATCCTCTTCATACGGTACGTGGGACATTCACATTGAAGCAGGGCGAGGTGCGATTCAATCGCGAATCGGGCGTCGCGAGCGGCGCGCTGGTTATCGACGCCAAGAGCGGGGATAGCGGCAGCGCCGGTCGCGACAAGAAGATGCACAAAGAGGTAATCGAGAGCGACAAATTTCCGGAGATCACGTTCATTCCCCAGAAGATTATCGGTGGAGTTCCAGCGCAGGGCGCAGCACAGGTGCAGGTGGCGGGCATCTTCAGGATCCACGGCGCGGACCACCCGCTCACATTGACGGTGCCGTTGCAGATATCGGGAGATAACGTCAAGGCGACAATCGCTTTCGACGTTCCCTATGTTCAATGGGGCATGAAGGATCCCAGTGTTTTCATGCTACGTTGCGGGAAATCTGTCCGGATTGAGATCGATGCAACTGGCGAGATTCTCGCAGCGAAATAAATCAGGGAATTCGTGCGAGTTCTTTCTTGTACAGGCCGTTCTGCGGAAATTCTGCGGATAGCCCCTGCAAGAGAGATCGAGCCGTGTTGGAATCCTTGTCACGCATAGCGGCGACAGCCAACAACAACCGCGCGAATGGAGCGAGGTAGTGTCCATTTGTTGCTGTGAGCTTTAGTTTCTCTATGCCTTGCTGCTTGTCAGTCTGTGCGCCGGTGATCCGCAGCATCCAGCGCACGGGCGCAGCATTGATCCCCAAGAGATAGTTTTCGACGCCGACTGCCAGGTAAGCGTCGTAACAAGTCGGATCAAGTGTGAGCAATCTTTCCGCGAGTCCACGAGAACTCTTCATGTAGCCCAGACCGGCAAAGTTTTTCTTTTCGATCAAAGACGCATAATCTCCACGCAATCCGTTCGCGAGAATGAGCGCGAACAATGCATTCGTATCGTTCGCCGATTTTGACAATTGTTCGTTAGCTATCGCGTCGCTGGCCGCAAGTTCCTGGTCAAACGATTTCTTCACAGCCGGATCCGCCGAAGCTTTCGGACGGCTCTCGAATCTACTATCCGCGGTAAAGAGATCGAACTCCAGAATACGCAAGCGGTCGAACTCACTGAACAGATAAGCGGCCGCGTTGGAAGCGTGTCCCAGCGGGTCTTGCGGGTAGGTGCGTTCGTATTCGGTAAAGATCGAATGGGCGTGGGGGAAGTTCAGGTTGTACATATCGCGATAGCCGCTATCGAGAAGTGGCTGCGACGTTGTCGCCGATGCAGCTCCGGCGAGCAGCAACAACGCAATACCCGACACAACGATCGCTCTCATCACTAGATGTTGGCCACGCGACTGACGAGCCCAAGCGCTTCGGTCCAGAAGGCGCCAGAGGAATGAACTTCGCGTACAACCCGCTCGATCGACTGAATGAAGCGTTCCATCTGTGTTTCGGTCACGCCAAGGGGCGGCGCAACTTTCAGTACCAGGAAATTGTTTCCGCATATCTGGGTAAGGATATGCTCCTCCCGAAACATCCGCATCACCAACATTTGTCCGAACATGCCCGGGTGAATACGCTGGAAGGCTTCAAAGCCAAGCCGCAGCGCGAGCTTCGAAGGCGTTGTGAAGCGGATGCCGCTCAACATCCCCGCGCCCAACACCTCATCCACCATCTCGTAAGGTGCCAAAGCCTGACGAAGTTGATCGCGTAGCCATGCGCCTTTTTCATCTGCCCGCCGACCCAGGTCTTCGTCCTCTAATACATCAAGCGTAGCCAGGCCCGCACGCATAGCCAGGCTGTTCTCTCCGAACGTAGACGTGTGGACGATGGCCTTCTTCAGCGAAGTAAAGACAGATTCATAGATGGCATTTCGCATCAGCACTGCGCCTACCGGGATCAGTCCTCCGCTGAGAGCTTTTGCGAGGATCACCATGTCGGGCTTCACACCATAACTGTGCGCGGCAAGGAACGGCCCCGTCCTGTGTAAACCTGTCTGAACTTCATCAAAGACCAGCAGCGTGCCGTGCTTGCGGCAGAGTGTTTCGGCCTCTCGCCAATACTCTACGGAGGGCACGCGAATGCCAGCCTCTGATTGGATAGGCTCGACGATGTAGGCTGCGTATTTTCCAGAGGACAGCTTTATTCGCAGCGTTTCGATGTCGCCGAATGGAACGCTTTCGGTATCAGGAAGAAGGGGGCCGAATCCTTCGCTCCAGAATCGATTGTCCATCAAGGAGAGCGCACCACAGGTCAACCCGTGAAAGCCGCCCTCGGCATACAGCAGCCCGTTGCGACGCGTATGCGCTCGCGAAAACTTGATCGCCGCTTCCACTCCTTCACTGCCTGAGCTGCAGAAGAAAGCCTTTTCCAAGCCTCCTCCAGCAAGACGGCAAAGCCGTGTACCCAGCTCTCCGGCCAATTCCGGAACGTGGCTCTGCAACATGGCCGGGCCACTCTTCGCAAGTTCATCTTGAAGAGCGGCAACGATCTTTGGGTGATTGTGGCCGATGTTGTGAACGCAATACCCGGAAAGGAAATCAAGGAATACTCTGCCGTCAGCAGCAAACAGCTCCGCTCCCTGGCAGCGTTCATAGGAGACGTTCATCTGCAACAGGTCGAGCAATTTCACCCATTGAGGATTTACATGTTCAACGTACGATTCTGCAGTTTTTGTTGCGATGCTCTGGACGGGCAATTCTCCTCCGCGAGGACAAGTAAGTAAAGACCTCTATGTTAAAACCCAGAATTGAAGGGGAAGTCTCTTTTTCAGTTTGCGAGGTAAGTAGGGTGCTGCCAGGGGCCATTTCGCTCAGAGAGTGTCGGTAGACCAGAGCCCGACGTCAGCACTGCCCGACACTTCGACACCCGCCGAAAATCTTGCAGCCATCTTTCTGCGTTCAACAACTTCTAAATCTTTATAAATGAACTGCGTTCTGAATTGCATCCTGAAATTTGAATGTTCAGGAATCGGCAACGCGCAATGGTATTGAGATTGCTTAAACCATGACATCAACCCGCGTCGGCGTCCTGTGCAGCGCTCGAAGGAGCTAAATACGCAAAACTGCGAGGCGCTTAATTCCATTTGCCTGCGTCGGCGCGTCAGAGAGTTGAGTGAATTATGTGGATTGTTGCGCTTGCGCTAAGGCGGCCATACACGTTTGTAGTGTTGTCCATCCTCATCCTGATCATGGGTGTGCTCTCGATTCTTCGCACACCCACGGACATCTTCCCAAATATCGACATTCCGGTAGTCAGCATCATTTGGACCTTCAACGGTCTTGTGCCGGAGGACATGAATTCCCGAATCATCAACGTCACCGAGCGGGCGCTCACC
The DNA here is from genome assembly GCA_025462925.1 of Acidobacteriaceae bacterium. Classification (GTDB taxonomy): domain Bacteria; phylum Acidobacteriota; class Terriglobia; order Terriglobales; family Acidobacteriaceae; genus JAICLA01. The sequence continues at coordinate 6,360 of JAOAPL010000246.1, read as the reverse complement.
ACCACGGTGGACAACATCGAGCACATCGAATCGCAATCGCTATATGGGGTTGCTGTTGTCAAAGTATTCTTGCAACCGACAGCAAACATTCAGCAGGGTATTGCACAGATCACAGCTATCTCCCAGACGCAGCTCAGGCAGTTGCCTCTAGGAACTACGCCACCGCTCATCATCAGTTTCAGCGCATCTACCGTACCCATTTTGCAGCTCGCCCTCTCTGGCCAAGGTCTCTCGGAGCAGCAGCTCAATGATTACGGCCTAAACTTCGTCCGTACTCAGCTCATCACAGTTCCAGGAGCGTCGGTACCTTATCCCTATGGTGGAAAACAACGACAAGTGCAGGTGGACCTGAATACAACCGCCTTACAGTCCAAAGGCCTCTCTGCGCTTGACGTCGTCAATGCCATCACTGTGAATAATCTCATTCTGCCGTCGGGCACGGCCAAGATAGGCCCCACAGAGTACGACGTCGACATCCCAAACGCGGCGCCACAGACGATTGACGATCTAAATCGGATACCCCTCAGGACGATCGGCAGCACCACTATCTACATGAAAGATGTTGCCTGGGTACGGGACGGCTTCCCCCCGCAGACCAATATCGTGAGAGTGAACGGGCAGCGGTCAGTATTGCTGACAATCGAAAAGGCAGGAAATGCCTCAACGCTGAGCATCATTGCCGGCATCAAGTCTCTTCTCCCGCAGATCGCAACGACGCTTCCATCGGCGTTAAAGATTGAACCTCTCGCCGACCAGAGCATTTTTGTCAAAGGCGCCATCAGTGGTGTCGTCAGGGAGGCCGTGATTGCCGCATGCCTTACGGCTCTCATGGTGCTAGTCTTTTTGGGGAGCTGGCGCAGCACCCTCATCATTGCGACTTCTATCCCTTTGGCAATCCTGACCTCCCTGATCACGCTGAGTGCGATCGGGGAAACCATCAACATCATGACGCTGGGTGGAATGGCTCTGGCGGTGGGCATCCTGGTGGATGATGCCACAGTGGAAGTCGAGAACATCAACAGGAACCGGGCTCTCACGCCAGAGAAGAACATGGACGATGTTGTGTTGGAGAGCGCGTCTCAGATAGCCACGCCTGCATTCGTCTCCACACTTTCGATCAGCATTGTCTTCGTTCCTATGTTCTTGCTGTCGGGTGTGGCGAAGTACCTTTTTGTGCCGCTGGCGGAAGGGGTAGTGTTCGCAATGTTGGCATCCTACTTCCTCTCGCGGACAATCGTTCCCACAATGGCCAAGTACCTGTTGCCCGGCCAAAAAATGGAAACCGGGGAGGCTCGTGCGGCCAGCCGCAATCCGCTGGTCAGACTTCAGCAACGGTTTGAGGACGCTTTCGACAACTTCCGCGAGGGTTATCACAGCCTCCTGAATAAGGCTCTGCATCATCGGCGTCTCTTCTTGATCGTGTTCTTCGCAGCATGTCTCGGCTCATTGGCAATTCTGATCCCGTGGCTGGGTCAGGACTTCTTTCCCAGCGTAGACGGCGGAAGTTTCAAACTGCATCTTCGCGGCCCGACGAGCATGCGCATTGAACAGACTGCGCACCTCTGCGATCTAGTGGAGCAATCGATCCGACGGCAGATTCCAGCAGACCAACTCGCCAACATCATCGACAACATAGGTCTGCCCTATAGCGGCATCAACCTTTCTTACAGCAACTCGGCGCCGATTGGGACCATGGATGCCGACATTCTGGTTACCCTAACCCCGAAGCACCAGCCTACGGACGACTTTGTGCGGAAACTTCGCCTTATACTGCCGTCAGAATTTCCGGGGGCGAGCTTTTATTTCCTGCCTTCCGACATGGTGGGTCAGATTTTGAACTTCGGACTGCCAGCTCCCATTGACATCCAGGTTGTCGGAAATGACATCGAGGGTAATCGGCGGTTCGCTGACGCGTTGCTGGAGAAGGTAAGATACGTTACCGGCGCGACGGACCTTCGGATCCAACAGCCCTTTGATCAGCCGTATCTGCATCTCCAAGTCGAACGCACCAAAGCCCAGCAGCTTGGTTTCACCGCGCAAAACATAGCGCAAAACCTCCTGGTCTCACTCAGTGGCAGCTTCCAGACATCGCCAACGTTCTGGGTTGACCCAAAGACCAAGGTTAGTTATCAAATCGCAAGCCAGACTCCGCAGTACCGTGTGGATACGCTGCAGGACTTGGTGAACATCCCAGTGACTGGATTAAACACCAACGTTTCGCCGTCGCTTATGGCCAGCCTGGTGTCGATGAAACGAGGGACGGGCGCGGCCACCGTGTCTCACTACAACATTGCGCCGGTGATTGATATTTACGGCTCGGTCGCAGGACGCGATTTGGGCGGAGTGTCTACGGACATTAACAAAATAATTGATGCCGCAAAGAAACAATTACCACGCGGTTCCCAAGTGATAGTTCGCGGGCAAGTGCAGACGATGCGATCCTCATACATCGGCCTTATGGGTGGCCTGGTGTTTGCAATCGTGCTCGTATACCTGCTGATCGTGGTGAACTTCCAGTCCTGGTTGGATCCGTTCATCATTATTACCGCGTTGCCTGCGGCACTCGCTGGAATCGCCTGGATGCTGTTCGTGACCAAAACCCATTTGAGCGTACCCGCGCTCACGGGATCGATCATGTGCATGGGCGTCGCAACGGCGAACAGCATATTGGTGGTGAGCTTTGCGACGGAGCAAATGGAGGCGGGCAAAGATCCGATGGCCGCTGCACTGGAGGCCGGTTTCACGCGTTTTCGTCCGGTGCTGATGACCGCCCTGGCCATGATCATCGGCATGGTACCGATGGCTTTAGGGCTTGGCGATGGTGGCGAACAAAACGCTCCCTTGGGTAGGGCCGTCATCGGCGGGCTGCTGTTCGCGACGGTTTCCACGCTCTTCTTCGTACCCACGGTTTTCAGCGTACTGCACGGATACCGCCTGCATCGGGCGCAAACCAGGAACGAGCAATAGGAGCAAAATTATGTCTGGAGTCAGTATGCAGAATAAGACTGAAGTCGAGAACAAGTTGGAGGTCCAAGATTCGCCCTCATTGAATCATGGAGGGAACCATGCCGCAGAGGAGAAGAAGTCCTATAGGGGTTGGATAACTGTGGCAATTATTTTGCTTGTGGCAGCAGGCGTTTTGACTTACGGGATAGTGTCTCGCATCCGCGCACAGGCAGCGCTAAGCAAGGAGACTGCGAAGGTGGCCGTACCTCCGGTATCGGTGGTGCCTCCGAAGCCATCTACCCCAGCGCAGGAGATCATCCTGCCAGGAAATGTAGAACCTTTTATCGCATCACCGATCTACGCCCAAACTACTGGCTATCTGAAAAAGTGGTATTTCGATATTGGGGCGCACGTCAAAAAGGGGCAATTACTTGCAGTGGTCGACAGTCCACAAGTCGATCAGCAATACTCACAAGCGCGCAGCAATCTGTCGACGGCGGAGGCGAACCTCAGGCTGGCAGAGATCACGAAGAACCGTTACCTGGGACTCCTAAAGACCCATGCTGTTGCTCAGCAGGACGCGGACAATGCTGTGGGTACCTACAATGCGAATAAAGCTACTGTCGAGGCGAACCGGGCCAACGTGCAGCAGTTCCAGGTGCTAAAGAATTTTGAAATGGTCTACGCTCCATTCGATGGCGTGATCACGGCCCGCAATACTGATATTGGAGATCTCATCAACTCCGGCAACACTGCCGCTAGTGGTGCGAAAACCGATCTCTTTCATATTTCCCAGCCGGGTAAATTGCGCGTCTATGTAAACGTTCCAGAAGAATATTCCCGCGGCGTGAAACCCGGCATGACCGCACAGCTCGCACTGACCGAGTTTCCTGGCCGGCAGTTCCAGGGGACGCTCGTGCGCACTGCTGAAGCGATCAACATGACCACCCGCACATTGCTCATTGAGATCTCAGTCGATAATCCCACGAACACACTGCTTACTGGCTCTTATGCGGAAGTTCACCTGAAGGTGCCGGATTCGAATCCGACGTTCGTGATTCCGGTCAACACCCTGATATTCCGCGCACAAGGTTTACACGTCGGCGTGGTGAAGGACGGGAAGGCGGTCGTGACGCCTGTAACTGCAGGCCGCGATTTCGGCAATACGATAGAAATCACTACCGGCTTGAAAGCCGGTGATCAGATTGTCGTGAATCCGCCGGACTCCCTCGTTACCGGACAGGCTGTGCAGACCGTTAAAGCGTCGTTGCCGGGGGATACGCAGTGAAGGGCTTGGCAAAAGCGAGATCCTTCGACAAGGCATTTCCGTCTTGGATGGTGGTCCTTCTCGCGGTCGGGACGCTGCAGTTTAGCGGCTGCACGGTTGGGCCAACATATCGACGCCCTGCAGCGGTAGATTCTCCATATACAGTTCCGCCAGCCTATAAGGAGATAGGCAATTGGAAGACTGCCCAGCCCAGTGATCAGTTTCTCGGCGGCAACTGGTGGGAGATATTTCACGATCCGCAGCTGAACGCTCTGGAGCAACAGGTCAATGTCTCGAACCAAAATCTAAGGGTGGCGGAGGCCCAATATGCACAAGCGCGTGCGGTGGTCCGCTATAACCGTGCTGATTTATTTCCGACAGTCACCGTGGGTGCCAGCGCAACCCGCACCAGGACGTCCGGAAACCGAGCACCTAAGGTCTCCACTTTCAATGGCGTTACTTTCAGCGACTTCCAAATTCCTTTCGACTTGTCCTATCAAGTTGACGCGTTCGGACGGGTGCGACGCACCTTGGAGTCGTTACGCGCGCAGGCGCAAGCCAGCGCAGCGGATCTTGCAACCGTTAATCTGAGCATGCACACCCAGCTTGCCTTGTTTTACTTTGAAGCGCGCAGCCTGGACGCACAAGAGCAGCTTCTGCTATCGACGGTCAAGGAGTACAAGGAATTCCTGCAACTGACAGAGAACCGGTTTACCGGTGGAGTCGCTTCTGAGGTCGATGTCGAACAGGCAAAAACGCAATTGAAGACAACCGAGGCGCAGGCAATAGATGTTGGCGTGCAGCGCGCACAATTCGAGCATGCTGTTGCCATTCTGATCGGGAAACCTCCTTCTTCTTTTGATCTTCCTCCTCTCCCTCTCACCGCGCCTCCTCCTCTGATTCCGCCGGGGCTTCCTTCAGAGCTGCTCGAACGCCGCCCTGATATCGCTGCTTCCGAGAGACTCATGCAGTCCTCGAACGCGCAGATCGGGGTAGCGAAGGCGGCGTATTATCCCTCTGTCAATTTGACTGCCAGTGGCGGTTTTGAGAGCAGCGTGATCACAACGTTGCTCTCAGGTCCGAGCATTCTCTGGTCTGCCGGGCCGTCAGCGGCGGTCACGATATTCGACGTCGGGAGACGACGGGCCCTCTCAGACGAGGCGATTGCGGGCTACGATCAAACCGTCGCTACCTATCGGCAAACAGTCCTAACGAGTTTTCAGCAAGTAGAAGATAACCTGGCCGCGCTGCGAATCTTGGAGCACGAGGCGCAGGTTCAAAATGAAGCAGTGATTGCGGCCCAGAAGTCGCTTCAACTTTCGCTTCAACGCTACGCGGGTGGCGTTACCAGTTACCTGGAAGTGACTACCGCACAGACTGCGGCGCTTTCTGACGAGGTGACTGCTGTCAATATTCTGGGACGTCGCATGGTGGCCGCAGTACAGCTTGTGCAGGCTCTCGGTGGCGGATGGGACACTTCGCAATTGCCATCGATGAAATCGGTAAGCGCGCGATGATTCTCGATTGGCCAATCGATTGCACTGATTACTGCGTGTACGACACATTGATGATCAGGAGGACGACAATGGAAAAACGCCAATTAGGAAACAGCGACATGGAAATTACTTCCATCGGCGTTGGAGCATGGGCGATCGGAGGTGGCGGCTGGGAGTTTGGTTGGGGACCGCAGGACGACAGCAAATCTATTGCTGCCATTCAAGAGGCACTTGACCAGGGAATCAATTGGATAGACACGGCTGCAGTCTATGGACTGGGCCACTCGGAAGAGGTTGTTGCACGCGCTCTCCAGGGCAGAAGCAATCGTCCTTATGTATTCACAAAGTGCTCACTGGTTTGGAACGATCGGCGAGAGATTGGGCGCTCGCTGAAAGCGGACTCGATCCGAAGAGAATGCGAAGCAAGTCTTCGCCGATTGAAAGTGGATGCGATCGACCACTACCAAGTTCATTGGCCCGATCCCGATCCGGAGATCGAAGAGGGATGGACCGAGATGGCTCGCCTGAAAAAAGAAGGCAAGGTTCGTTTTATCGGAGTATCCAATTTCGACGTCGAACAAATGAAGCGCGCGCAGCGGATCGCGCCAATCACTTCGTTGCAACCGCGCTACTCTCTGCTGGCCCGCGACA
>JAOAPL010000227.1 GCA_025462925.1 Acidobacteriaceae bacterium | reverse complement strand
TCCAGGGAATCCGAATATTCGTAAACCGTGAGTTGGACGATTTGGAAGCGCTGGTACACGGAAAAACTGCCGGCCCACCGATGGGTGGTGCGGCGCTTCGCGTCCTTAAATCGGGTGGAAGACTGGTGATAATCAGCTTCCACTCGCTAGAAGATCGGATAGTGAAAGACGCGCTTAGAGAAGGCGCGCACTCCCGGCCAAAGCGCTGGGAGATATTGACGAAAAAGCCGGTAACGGCCGATGAAGAAGAAGTTGATCGCAATCCGCGGGCGCGCAGCGCAAAGATGCGGGCCGCGATAAAAGTTTAAAGCTGAATGCCTGAGTGGATAGACAATCGGCAAGAGGTTCCGGGGTGGCATCGTCCTCTCTAACAAATTAGGGCGAACAAAAATCCACGAATTTATCCCACCGTTTCGGTGCTGTCCCGGAAAAATTTTAGAAGTAGCAACAGAAGTAAAAGTCAGAGAGCAAAGGCAGGTAAACGCTATGTACAAAGGCAGCATAATCGACGACTTGATTGAAAGCGTAGTGATGGCGGAACAGCAGCTTGCGTCAGCCAGCACGGGCGCGAAGAAGTCCAGGCCCAATGTCCAGGCGTACGCCATGTATATGTATGAGTATTACCGTCCAGAGGCAACAGGGGCCTTCGAGGTAGCGTAAATGGCAGCAGGACAGTGGTTCGCAAACGGCATCAACTGGGCCGGTACGGTACCAGATCGCGTTCAGGGCGTTTACTCGCCCGTTTCGGCAGTCCCCGGCGCAGGCGTGAGACGCGGTGCAGCGTGGATGGGAACGCCGGAAATCTATTTCTCAAAAAATATCGACAACTCTCGCTTGGTCAAGGTGACTGACCATCAGCGGACCCGGGAGATCGCAGTTTTTTCTGCGTCGCTGGCTTGCTTGTTCCTGCTGGTCATGGTCTTTGCATTCCAGCACTTCAGCTCTATCGAATACGGATACAAGATCGAAGCGCAGAAGAAGCAGCGGGAAGAATTGATTGAAGCAAGCCGGGCATTGCGATTGGAAGAAGCTTCCTTGCGCGACCCCGAAAGGATTGACGTGCTGGCGCGAAGAATGGGATTGGAGTCACCGCAGGCAGGACAAGTGCAGCATCTTGAGAATGCGGGTGACGTTTCCACTCCGATGATGGCGCGGGTCTCAGACGTGGCGGTTATCACGCTGACCCAGTAACGATCGCCAAAGCGACGATGTTGGACGGTTAGGGTAAGAACAGATGGCGGACCTGGTTTCAGGGCTGCCATCTGCTTCTTTTTCAGCGTAACTAATAGAGAATCGATTAGCTAGATGGCGGAGCAGAAAAGAAAACAAAGTAACGGCGCCGCCGACCTCTCCGGCAAGTCATCCAGAAATTCCAAAAACCCCAATCCAAAAACAAGAATTTATTTCCTCGCGGCATTTCTGCTTTTCTGGTTCTGTGCATCGTCTTTCGCCTCGTGGTGCTCCAGGTTGTCAGGTACGGCGAGTTCACCCAGCGTGCATCGCGACAGCAGCAGCGCACAGTAGAAGTCTCGGCAAGACGAGGCGTCATCTACGACCGCAACGGCCACGAATTGGCGATGACCATCAACGTGGATTCGGTCTTTGCTGTGCCTTCGGAGATCCCCGACCAGGCCAACGCAGCGACGCTGATCGCGCATGTGCTTAAGGTCGAACCGAAAGAAGTGCTGGCGAAGATCCAAGGCTCTCGAAGCTTTTCCTGGATCGCGCGAAAGCTGGATGCCGAAGATAGCAACCGCATCCGCGCCCTCGGACTGAAGGGGATTTACTTCCAGAAAGAATCAAAGCGCTTTTATCCCAAGCGCGATCTGGCTGCGCAGGTTCTTGGCTACGTTGGACTCGACGATGAAGGGCTCGGCGGTATCGAGCGTTCATTCGACGAGCAGATGCGGGGCAAGCCAGGAAAAATGCTGGTCTCCGTAGACGCGAGACAGCGCTCCCTTGGCCGCGTGGAGAAGCAGCCAGAGTCAGGCCAGAGCATCGTCCTCACCATCGACGAAAAAATTCAATACATTGCCGAGCGCGAATTAGAACGATCAATGGCGGAGACGCATGCGGAGGCTGGCACGGTTGTTGTGCAGAATCCGAAGACAGGCGAGATTCTGGCGCTCGCCAGCCGTCCCACGTTTAACCCTAACGCGTTTCGCACCTCGACCCCGCAAGCGTTGAAGAACCGCGCAGTGAGCGACATTTACGAGCCGGGATCAACGTTCAAGATCGTTACGCTTTCGGCGGCGCTTGAAGAAAAGCTGACACGGCCCGATGAAGTCATCGATTGCCAGATGGGCTCCATCATGGTCTTCGGACGCAAAGTTCATGACCACAAGCCATTTGGAAATCTGACCGTCTCCCAAGTGTTGCAGAAATCCAGCGACGTCGGCGCTATCAAACTCGGCCTGCGCCTCGGCGATCAGAGAATGGACCAGTACATCCGAGCGTTCGGATTCGGTACGCAAACCGGACTCGAACTCCCCGGCGAAACGCGGGGTATGGCCAAGCCCGCCAGCCGATGGACGAAGTCCAGTATCGGATCGATAGCCATGGGACAAGAGGTGGGCGTTTCTTCCGTGCAACTGGTCTCAATGGCTTCGACGATCGCCAACGACGGCATTTACACTCCGGCGCGCATTGTGGTGGGATCCATCGCCCCTCGCGCTACTCTGCAGACCGTCGTCTTCAAGCCTGCGCAACAGCGACGCGTTGTTTCGTCGCTCACTGCGGTAGAGATGAAAAAGATTCTCGAAGAAGTCGTGCTCTTCGGCACCGGCAAAAAAGCGATTCTCGACGGCTACACTTCCGGCGGCAAAACGGGAACCGCGCAAAAGATCGATCCAGCAACCGGCCGGTACAGCGCCTCGAAATACATCGCGTCTTTCGCGGGGTTCGCTCCGGTCGCCAATCCTGCGATCACGATTTCAGTCATGCTGGATTCACCGCAGGGCGGGCACCATGGCGGCGATGTCGGCGCTCCTTTGTTCGGGCGCGTCGCCCAGCAGGTGCTTGCATATATGAATGTGCCCCACGACACCGACATCAAGAATCCGCAAAGATTGATGATCCGTGCATCTGCCAAGGAATCGGATTTTTCGGAAGGCTCGCCGGATAGGTTATCGGGAGATGTTGAGATCGCCGATGCATCGGTTGTGCCTGAGCCGGCCACCGCCATTGCGGCCAAGCCCGTTGCTACAAAAAAAGAATCTGACCGCGCGAAGTTGATCGCCGCATCCTTCACTCCCGCGAAGCAAGCTCCAGTCGCTACGACCAAAACCGAGCCAGCGCCCGCACCGGCAATCCCGCAGCCTACGCCAACGCGCGGCACCGTGATCCTTGACGCAGGTGGAGGCCCAACAGCTCCATCTCTGATAGGCAAGTCTGTCCGCGCAGCTATCGAAACCGCCCAGGAGTCCGGAGTCGAACTGGACGTTGTTGGTACTGGCGTAGCTCGTGCGCAAGCGCCGGCCGCAGGCGAGCGCGTTCCTCCGGGTACTCGCGTGGTGGTGAAATTCGCGCGATAGAGTTCCAAGGGCTTGTGGAAATCGTCTCTGGCGCACTCCACTATAATCAGGGCTGATGATTCTTTCTGAACTCCTTTTCGGCGCGGAAGTCGCCTCTGTTTCCGGCGGCGACACCGTTATTTCAGGTCTCCAGTATGACTCGAGGAGAGTGAACGCCGGAGACTGCTTCATCGCCATGAAGGGCGGCACCACGGATGGAAATCAGCACATTGATTCTGCAATTGCCGCAGGCGCTATCGCCGTAGTGACCGATTCTGTCGAACAACAGCCTCGTGCCGTTTCCGGATGGGCATCCATCAAGCCCGGTCACGGACGCCGAGCGTTGGGACAGATGTCTGCGAATCTCTACGGACATCCCTCAAGCAGACTAGGCCTCATCGGCGTGACTGGGACAAACGGAAAAACCACTACTACATACTTGATCGAGTCGATCCTTGCCGCTGCGGAAAAGAAAAGCGCGTTGATCGGAACCATTGAATATCGCATTGCGGGGACAGTCGTGCCTGCGCCTCATACGACGCCGGAATCGTTGGAGCTGAACAAGTTCTTTGCAGACGCAGTAAAAGAAGGTGTGACCGAAGGCGTGATGGAAGTCTCTTCGCACGCATTGGAACAGGAGCGGGTCTTCGGAGTGCCCTTCGATGTCGCTGTGTTTACAAATCTGACCCGCGATCATCTCGACTACCATCGCGACATGGAAAACTACTACGCTGCCAAGCAGGTCCTCTTTGCGGGTTGCGGCGCGGAACCGCCGCGAGTCTCCGTGATCAATCAGGATGATTCTTACGGGCAGAAACTGATCGATTTCTCCAAGCTTCGCGGATCTCAACTGATCACCTATGGATTTGAGAAAGCTGATTTTCGCCCGGTCAGTCCAGAGGTTTCGCCCAAGGGCACGCGCTTTGAGATGGTCACGCCCGACGGAAACATTGCCATCAATTCGCAGCTCGTCGGTAGGGTGAACGTTTACAACATCCTTGCTGCGGCAGCGGCGACACACTCGCGCGGCGTTTCGCTTGAACATATTGCTGAAGGTGTGGCAGCTCTCTCGCACGTCCCCGGACGCTTCCAGCGGGTCAGTCTCGGCCAGCCATTCACAGTTGTGGTTGACTATGCGCACACGGACGATGCGCTGCGAAATCTCACCACTCTCGCCCGCGAGCTTGTTTCCATCGGCAAAAAGAAGAGTAGGGTCATCACTCTCTTCGGATGCGGCGGAGATCGCGACCGTGCCAAGCGTCCGATGATGGCCGAAGCGGCAGGCAAGGGAAGTGACTTTGTCATCCTCACCTCCGATAATCCGCGCAGCGAAGATCCGCTGAGGATCATTCACGATGCCCTGCTCGGACTTCGCAAGTTGCGAAGCGCAGAATTCACTGTTGAGCCGGATCGCAAACGCGCGATCAGTCTGGCTTTGCGATTGGCGAAGGCCGGCGACATCGTTCTTATCGCCGGCAAAGGCCACGAAAAAGTGCAGATCACGAAAGAGGGATCGCAGCCTTTTGATGATGTTGAAGTCGCGCGCAAGGCGCTGCAGGCAGCAGGCTATGCCGAGGGTTTCGGTGAAGCGCTGAGCGGGAGCGTCGGCGTATAGCATGAACCTCGAACTCCGACGCATCGCGGAATTCATCTCAGCTGACTTCGACAAAGCCAGCCCTGTCGCCGAGCTTTTTCCCGCCGGATACTCCATCGACTCGCGCACCATCCAGCCGGGAGAATTGTTCTTGGCAGTGAAAGGCGAACACCTCGACGGACACGAGTACGTCGATGCTGCATTGCAACGTGGCGCGATGGCGGCGGTAGTTACCAAGCAATTCGGCGCCAAAACGGGCACGAATGCAAATCTGCTTGCGGTCGACGACACGCTGGTCGCTTTGCAAACTCTTGCCGCTGCCGTTCGCCGACTCTGGGGTAAGCCCGTCATCGCGGTCACAGGCTCGGCAGGGAAGACCACCACCAAAGAGATCATTGCACAACTCCTCGCAAAGAAATTTCACGTGATGAAGTCGCAAGGCAATCTGAATAATCACTTCGGACTGCCGCTCCAGTTGCTCAAACTGCAAGCCGGACACGAGATCGCAGTGATTGAACTGGGCATGTCCCACGCCGGTGAGATCGCTGCATTGGCAAAGATCGCCCGGCCTGAAACGGGGGTCGTCACCTGCGTTGCGCCCGTGCATCTGGAAAGCTTTGATTCCGTCGCCGACATCGCCCGAGCCAAATATGAGTTGATTTGTTCGTTGCCACCGGGAGGCATCGCAATCCTGAACGCCGATGATCCATACGTCTCGCAGTTCGGGCGCGACTTCCACGGCAAAGTGGTCACATACGGTATCGACCATGCCGCAGACGTACGCGCGGAGAATATTCGGCCTCGCGGCGAAGAAGGTTCAAGCTTCACCTTGGTTATCGATTCGGTTCGGGAAGAGGTGAACTTGCCGTTGCTGGGCAAGCACAACATCACCAACTCGTTGGCGGCTGCGGCGACTGCGCTTGAGCACGGGGTCAGGCCTTCAGAGATAAGCGCGGCGTTGGCGGAGATCAAACCCTCCGACAAGCGTGGCGAGACGGTTCACCTGGCCGGGGCCGTCATTATTAACGACTGCTACAATTCCAATCCAACCGCTCTTAAAGCCATGATGGACGTGCTTCACGGAATGCCGGCGAAACGCCGGATCATCATCGCGGGTGAGATGTTGGAGCTCGGGTCGGCGGGCGCGGACCTGCATCGTGAATGTGGGGTCTACGCCAAGGACAGGGTCGACCTCGTTATTGGCGTGCGCGGATTGGCGAAGCACATCGTGGAAGCCGCACAGGAAAATGCGATTGACGCTCGATACGTTGACACACCCGAGCAGGCAGGCGAGTTGTTGGCTGACGAGTTGCGCGCCGACGATGCCGTTTTGCTGAAGGCCTCGCGTGGCGTGAAGTTGGAACGTGCGCTGGAGACTCTGCGCGCTAAGTTACAGAGATAGTCGTTGAAGAAATTCTAGGGACCACATAAGAAAGGGACGATTTTTGCTCTACTGGCTGCTCTATCAAAAACTGTATCCGTCCTTCAGTCCCTTCCGAATCTTTCGCTATCTCACTTTTCGGACGGTCTTCGCCAGCCTCACGGCGCTGTTCATGACGTTGATCGTCGGCCCGTATGTGATCCGCAAGCTGCGTGAATTCCAGATCGGACAATACATCCGCGAAGAGGGGCCGCAGGCGCACAAGAAAAAAGCCGGCACGCCGACGATGGGCGGGGTGCTCATCACCATCGCCATGGTGGTTCCGACCTTATTATGGGCGGACCTGACGAACCGTTTTGTATGGATCGCGCTGCTTGCAACTATCGCCTTTGGCGCCATTGGATTCGCAGACGACTATCTGAAGATCGTTCACCATCGCAATCTCGGACTGACTGCTCGCAGCAAATTGATGTTGCAGATACTCATGGCTGTGCTCGTCGCCGTCGTGCTTGTTGCGCTTGAAGCCAGGAACGAATACTCCACACATCTAGTAGTGCCATTTTTGAAAAAGTTCCGTCCCGACCTGATCATCACATCTCTACTCGGAAATCAGCAGACCTGGTTCCTTGCTTTCATTCCGTTCATCGCTTTTGTTGCTTTCGTGATCGTCGGCTCCACCAATGCGGTGAACCTGACTGACGGACTCGACGGTCTAGCCATCGGCTGCACCGTGATTGCGGCTGGCGCTTTGACTGTCCTCACCTACGTTAGTGGACACGCTGTATTCGCAGACTATCTCGAACTGCCGCGCATCCCTCAAGTAGCAGAGCTCACGATTTTCTGTGGAGCAATGGTTGGAGCAAGCATAGGATTTCTCTGGTACAACGCGCATCCGGCTGAGATCTTCATGGGAGACGTAGGTTCGCTTGCCCTTGGCGGGGCCATTGGCACGGTCGCTGTGATCATCAAGCAGGAACTGCTGCTGCCGTTTATTGGTGGCGTCTTCGTGATTGAGGCGCTATCGGTGATCTTGCAAGTAGGTTCTTACAAGATGCGCAAGAAGCGGATCTTCAAGATGGCGCCGCTGCACCATCACTTTGAATTGCTGGGATGGTCAGAATCGAAAGTCATTGCGCGGTTTTGGATCGCATCGCTGATTTTTGCGCTCTTCGCGCTGACAACCCTGAAATTGCGCTAGGCTGAACGTAGAAAGACTCGGATGGAATTAAAAGACAAACGCGTGCTGGTGGTGGGACTGGGAAAATCCGGCGTCGCCGCTGCATTGTTCCTGCAGGCGCAAGGCGCACGTGTCACCATTTCGGACTCCAAAGCCGAACCGCAACTCGGCAAAGAAATTCCCGCGCTCCTGGATAAGGGAATCGTGGTCGAGACAGGCGCTCACGGAGAACGCACTTTCCGCGATCAGGACGTAATCGTCCTCAGTCCCGGCGTGCCCGTGGACACGCCTCAACTGCAGCAGGCGCGGAAATACCGTACGCCGATCATCGGCGAAGTTGAATTGGCCTCGCGGTTTCTCAAGGGCCCGATCGTCGCCATCACCGGCTCCAACGGAAAGACGACCACGACCAGTCTATGCGGAGAAATTCTGGCAAAGTCTGGAATGCAGACGCAAGTGGGTGGAAACATCGGCACACCGGTGACAGACCTGATCGCAACTTCGACTGTTAAGACCTACAACGTGCTTGAAGTTTCCAGTTTTCAGCTGGAAACCATTGAGAGTTTCCGCCCCAAGATCGCAGCCATCTTGAACATCACGCCTGACCACCTCGATCGACACGGCAGCTTTGCCGCCTACGCCGGCGCAAAAGAACGCGTCTTCGAGAACCAGACTCAAGACGATTTCGCCGTGCTGAATGCCGACGATACGCAATGCGTTGAGATTGCGAAGAGGATTAAGTCGACGGTCTTCTGGTTTGGTGGTGTTGAGCAGGCGGGCAATGGCGCGTTCGTCCGCGGAGCGAACATTTATTGGCGCACTCCCGAAGGTGAAGAACTGGAGATCATGCCCGTCAATGAGATCGCTCTCAAGGGCGGGCACAACCTGGAGAATGTACTTGCTGGAGTGGTCGTCGCCGTCCTCGCCGGGTGTGATGCAAAGGACATTCGCCGCGCGGTGAAGGAATTCAAAGCGGTTGAACACCGGCTCGAATACGTAGATACCGTGGATGGCGTCAGCTACTACAACGATTCAAAGGCTACGAACGTTGACGCTACTATCAAGGCGCTGGAATCTTTTTCCAGGAATATCCACCTGATCCTCGGCGGAAAAGACAAGAACAGTGATTACACTGTGCTGAATCCTCTCTTAGAAGAACGCGCCAAAAGTGTTTACACGATTGGTGCCGCGGCCGAGAAGATTGAATCGCATCTGCACTTGCCCGGTAGCGTGCCCGTGGTCCACGCGGAGACACTGAAGAACGCGGTCCGCCTCGCGGCAGAATCTGCTGTCGCTGGCGACGTTGTTCTGCTTGCGCCAGCGTGTGCGAGTTTCGACCAGTTCGATGGCTACGAACATCGTGGACGCACTTTCAAAGAGCTAGTCCATTCGCTCCACGCGGCTGCTGCCACTTCGGCAGAGCGGAGCGGCAATGGCTAAGCGGGTCAGCGTTGACCGCTGGATCTTCGGCATCACCCTGGTGCTGGTCTTTATCGGGCTCATCATGATCTTCAGCGCGTCGGCGGTGATGGCCAACGAGCGGTTCGGATCGGCCTACTACTTTCTCTTGCGGCAAGTTGCTTATGCTATCGCCGGCCTGCTCGCGCTGGTCGCGCTCATGAACATCGATTACCGGCGCTTGAAGCATCCCGCCATCGTCTTTTCAGCTTTAGGGCTCACCACGCTAATGCTGGTTGCCGTCTTTTTTCTCGACCGCAGTCATAACACCCACAGATGGCTTCGCTACGGCGGCTTTTCGATTCAGCCCTCGGAACTCGCCAAGCCCGCGTTGATCCTGTTCCTTGCGTACTTCCTTGAGACCCGGATGAAGGCCATTGGCGATTGGCGCAATACGATTCTGCCGGCGGTCGTACCAACTGTTTTGTTTTCGGCTCTCATCGTGAAGCAGCCTGATCTGGGCACCGCGATGATGTGCGTTGCCATTACCGGAGCCATCCTCTACATCGCCGGAATGGACATGAAATATTTCGGCTACTCATTGGTTGCTATCGTTCCGCTGCTCTACTTTCTGATCTTTCGCACCCCGTGGCGCAGGGAGCGCATTCTCGCGTTTCTTGATCCCTTCGCCGATCCCCAGGGACGCGGCTTTCACACTATCCAATCATTGATCGCAGTCGGAACCGGCGGCGTGACCGGCAGCGGCCTGATGGAAGGCAAACAGAAATTGTTTTATTTGCCTGAGCCACAGACCGATTTTATCTTCGCGGTTACTGCGGAGGAGCTCGGACTGCTGGGTTCGTTGTTCATCGTTATTCTTTTCGGTATCTTCTGCTATCGCGGTTATCGCGCTGCATTACGGACGAATGACAATTTTGCCCGGCTCCTCGCGGCTGGGATTACGACCATGGTTGGCGTCCAGGCCTTCTTCAATATCAGCGTAGTATTGGCGCTGCTGCCCACAAAAGGGATTCCGCTTCCGTTCATTTCTTATGGCGGATCGTCATTATTCATCATGCTGGCCAGCGTTGGTGTGTTGTTAAACATCACCAAGCAGACGGACTAACTATGCGCGTGATCATTGCTGGTGGCGGCACAGGCGGCCATGTCATCCCAGCCTTGGCGATCGCGCGTGAGTTGCAGGATCTGTACGCGGCGGAGATCCAGTTCATCGGCACCGCGCGCGGCATTGAAAATCGCCTGGTGCCTCAGGCCGGATTTCAGTTAAAGCTCGTCAAAGTGGGCGCGCTCAGGAATGTCAGTCTCGCCACTCGCGCCAGAACCCTTACCGACCTCCCGCTCGCCGTCTTCGCCGCCGGAAGCATGTTGAAGGAGTTTCGTCCCGATGTCGTCATCGGTGTCGGCGGATACGCTTCTGGCCCCGCGATGCTGGCTGCGGTACTCAGGGGCACGCCCACGGTCGCATTTGAGCCGAATGTCGTCCCCGGATTTGCCAATCGGGCCGTCGCCAGATTTGTCTCCGCCGCCGCTGTGCATTTCGAAGAGACGGCCAAATATTTCAACCATGCGAAGGTGACTGGCGTGCCGGTGCGGAAAGATTTTTTTAATCTCAACGGCAGATCAGATCCGCAAACTCCCACGTTATTAGTCACTGGTGGCAGTCAAGGCGCACGCGCTTTAAACCTTGCTGTGAGCGGTGCCTTGACAGCGCTCATGCAGCGCGTTGCCAGTCTGCACATCATTCATCAGACTGGAGAGCGCGACTATAATGAAGTGCGCGCTGCCTACCAGAATGCGGGTATTTCTGCGGAGGTCTCTCCATTTATCGACGATATGCCTGCCGCTTTCGCACGTGCCGACCTGTTGCTCTGCCGCTCCGGAGCCAGCACCGTTGCGGAAATTACCGCAGCAGGGAAGGTTGCCGTTTTTGTTCCGTTTCCACATGCAGCGGATGACCACCAGCGCAAGAACGCCGAGGCCTTATCATCTCGGAACGCAGCATTGCTTATACCTGAAGCAGAACTCACTGCCGACCGCCTAGTGGACGCGGTTGCAGGATTATTGAACAATCGCGCACGATTGCAGCAGATGTCGGCGGTTTCGAAATCCTTATCGCACGCCCACGCCGCCGCCGAGATAGCGCAAATGGCCGCCGAAGCAGCGGGGATCAAGAGCACTGTGAAAGCTGGAAATCGTATCTAAGGAACAATAAGTTTTGCGACTGGTTCTCCAATCACCAATCGCAATTCACAAATTAACTGATGTTTGCAAAAATCCAACGCGTGCATTTCGTAGGTATCGGCGGCATCGGCATGAGCGGCATTGCCGAAGTCCTGCTGAACCTCGGCTTCCGTGTCTCCGGCTCTGACATGAAGGAATCGCCGGTAACCGACCGCCTCAAGAAACTTGGCGCAACCATTTTCATCGGCCACAGCGCGGAGAACATCGCCGGAGCAGAGGTAGTGGTCACCAGTTCCGCCATCTCGCGCAGCAATCCCGAAGTCGCGGAGGCGCACTCGCGGCATATCGCACTGATCCAGCGCGCGGAGATGCTCGCCGAATTGATGCGACTGAAATACGGCATCGCTGTCGCTGGAATGCATGGCAAGACCACCACGACATCGATGGTCGCAGCTGTCCTCGCTGCCGGCGGACTCGATCCCACAGTCGTCGTCGGCGGTCGCGTGGATGCGATGGGCTCGAACGCCCGTTTGGGAAAATCTCAATATCTTGTCGCTGAAGCCGATGAGAGCGATCGCTCGTTCCTGAAACTTTCTCCCATTATCGCGGTGGTAACGAACATCGACCGCGAGCACATGGATTGCTATCGCGACATGCAGGATGTCGAGCAAACCTTCGTCGACTTCCTCGATCGCCTTCCGTTTTATGGCATGGCCGTTGTCTGTAATGACGATGAACGCGTGCGTGCCCTCATTCCGCGACTCGCCCGCCGCGCCGTTACCTACGGATTGCGCGACGATTCCGACTTCCGCATTCACATGTTGCCGCAACCCAAAGCAACTGAAGATGGTATTGCCTGCGCGATCAATGAATTTTCAGTCGAGTATCGCGGCCAATCGCTTGGCGAGTTCCGCCTGTTCGTTCCCGGCATCCACAATGTCCTGAACGCGACCGCCGCTGTTGCGGTGGGAATCGGGCTGGATCTGAAACCGGACGACATCCGCCGCGCTCTCGAGGAATTCCGTGGCGTCGATCGCCGCTTCCAACTCAAAGGCAAAGTGGGCGGCGTCAGTGTGGTCGATGACTACGGCCATCATCCTACGGAAATCCGCGCCACTCTGGCGGCGGCCCGTCAATGCGGCTTCAAGCGCCTTCACGTAGTCTTCCAGCCGCATCGCTATACCCGCACTCGCGATCTGATGGACGACTTCACCTCCGCATTCAAGGACGCCGATACCTTGCTTGTCCTCGACATATACGCCGCCAGCGAACAACCGATATCCGGCATCAACGGTGAACTTCTCGCCGAGCGCATCACCGGCTCCGGAACATTTGCTGCTTATGCTTCGTCGTTCGAGAGTGCCGTGACGCAGGCATGCGCAAACGCACAAGCTGGCGACATGATTCTCACTCTCGGCGCGGGCAGCGTCTCGCAGATCGGACCGATGCTGCTGGAAGCATTGCAATCGCGGGCTTCGGAGGCAGTGACTACGTAAGACAAAACCGATTCAACTTCAGACCATCCACCCACAAAACCCGACGATATCCGTAAAAAACAGCTCTGAATTTTCCAGAAAACCAGATATAGTGGCATTGGCGATTTTTCCGAAAATAGTGGAGTTCATGGCGCGCAACGACAACCGTTACACACCGGAACCCGGACAGACCATCACGCGTGCCCAGTTCGATGGGAACGGCGAAAACCTATCTTCCGCCGCTGACCACGATGCCGGATTAGACGAACTCCACCCTGACGATTTCGACGCCGAAGCCGAAGCAGAACCGCAGTTTCTTCGCGCGACAAAGAGAGTTCCTGTCCGCAAGAGTCCAGTCACGAAGAAAACGGCGTTCCGATTGCGCATCGTTTTGGTGGTTGCAACCAGCGTGGCTGTGGTTGGGGGATTTACTTTTTCGTTGATCCACTACGGAACAACTTCATGGCGCTTTCGCATTGAATCCAGCGACAACATTGAAACCTCGGGACTGAAGAACGTCTCGCGCGGACAGGTTCTGGAAGTTCTCGGCGGCGACATCGGTCGCAACATCTTTCGCGTCTCACTCGAAGATCGAAAGCGCCAGTTGGAAGAGATTCCCTGGGTGCGCTCGGCCACCGTCATGAGACTCCTTCCTGACAGGCTGCGCGTGCAGGTCACTGAGCGCACTCCCGTCGCATTTGTTCGCATTGGATCAAAGGTCAACCTGATCGACGCTGGCGGTGTGGTCATGGAGATGCCGCGCGGGCAATCTAAATATTCGTTTCCCGTGATCACCGGCATGGCTGATTCCGATCCGCTCTCCACGCGCGCAGCGCGGATGAAGATTTTCGCCACGCTAGTAAAGGATTTGGACTCAGCCGGCGGCAACTACTCAAGAGATCTGAGCGAAGTAGAATTATCCGATCCTGACGACGTGAAGATCACGGTCGAAGATACGGGTGGCGGGCTGGTCGTCCACTTGGGATCGTCAAATTATCTCGACCGCTACAAGATTTACATTCGTCACATCCAGGAATGGCGGCAGCAGT